>DASQHK010000204.1:0-4615 GCA_035632135.1 Bryobacterales bacterium | reverse complement strand
CCTGTCGGCGAGCAGGAAGTGGATTTTATCTACGAGTACCTCAATCTGCTCGTAGAGCGTCCCGAGATCGCTCGGGCGATGGGCGAGCGCGCGCGGCGCTGGGTGCTTGAGAATTGCTCTTGGGACCGGGTCGCCTGCCAGTACGCCGGGTTTCTCGAGGCCGTGGCCCAAGGCCGTGAGTGGTCGCCGCCTGCACCCCAACCCGCCCCCAGCGCTCCGCTGCCTGCGCCCGAAACTCCTCTCACTGAGATCGCCACCGAACCGCCCGAGCATCCCTGGGCTGGCTACATTCTCGGTTACGCCTCCGCATCGCAGGAGCAGCTCGGCTACGTCCGCACCCACCTTACCCGCCTGGTGCACACGCTTGAGATCACCCCGCCCGGCACTGCCGCCGACCGCATCCTCGAGATGGGCGCCTACATGCACATCACCCCCGCCCTCCAAAACCTCCTCGGTTACGGAGAAGTGCGCGGCAGCTACCTCGGCCCCCTCGGCCGCGTGGACCGCCGCGAAGCCCGGTCCTCGAGCGGCGAGGTTTTTTCCTGCTTCATCGATTGCTTCGACGCCGAAAAGGATCCGTTTCCTTACCCCGACGGCCACTTCTCCACCGTCCTGTGCTGCGAGCTGCTCGAACATCTCTACCACGACCCCATGCACATGATGAGCGAGATCAACCGCATCCTCCGTCCCGGTGGAGCGCTGGTTCTGACGACGCCCAACATCTGCAGCCTCCGGGCCATCAACGCCATTCTGCTCACCTACCATCCCGGTTTCTTTCACCAGTACATCCGCCCCGAGCCGGACGGCGAGATCGCCCCGCGCCACAACCGGGAGTACGCCCCGCGTGACGTGCAGTTGCTGCTGGAACAGGCCGGCTTTGCAGTGGCGCTGCTCGAGACCGCGCCGTATCTGGTGGAGCCGAGCGCGGCGAATGAATGGGTGCTGCACCTGCTCGATCGCTACGGTTTGTCGAAGGATTTCCGCGACGAAGGCATCTACGCCGTGGGCAAGAAAGTTTCCGGGGTGAAGTGCCGCTACCCCGAGGGCCTGTACACAGGAGACGGCCCATGATCGCCGGCTTCCGCGACGTGAGGGTCAGCGCGGCCGAAGCGGAGCGACGCATCGACGTTGCCGCCACGATCCAAAACTGCGGCCGCGAAACCTGGCGGCCCGCCGCCGGCTTCGCCCTCGGCTACCAGATCTACGATCCTGTAACCGGCGCGCTGGTGGAGGACGGCCGCCGCACGGCGCTCGATCGGGACATCGCCCCCGGTGAATCCGTCTCGCTGCAGCTCTCCGTTCCGCTCCCGCCGGAGGAAGGCCGCTGCCGCATCTATGTCGCGCCCCTACAGGAAAACGTCGCCTGGTTCTGGGACAAGGGCTCGCCCTTCCTGCTCATCGACGCGCAGATCGAGAACCGGGCCCTGCGTCTCAGCCGGCAGCTCATCGCGACCCTCGCCCGCGTGCGCCTGGAGCGCCTCTTCCGCACCTTCGGCCGCGCCCTGTGGTACCCCTGGCGAACGATCAGCCAGCATGGCTCGCTGATCCGCTCGATGGTCCGCCGCGACATCGCCGGCCGCTATCGCGGCTCCTATGCCGGCCTGTTTTGGACCGTCATTCACCCGCTGCTGATGATGATCACCTACTACTTCGTCTTCGGCATCGTGCTGCACACCCGCTTCGGAAATGACGCGCGCCCCTCGAGCTTCGTGCTCTACTTTCTCGCCGGCATGCTGCCGTGGCTCGCCTTCAGCGAAGCCGTGGGCCGCTCGCCCTCAATCATCCTGGAATACCGTACCTTCGTCAAGAAGCTCGTCTTTCCGGTCGAAATTCTGCCCGTGAACCTTGCGCTCGCGGGCCTGGTCAGCGAGCTGTTCGGCGCTCTTATTTTCGCCGCCGGCCTGTGGTATTTCGGCCATCCCTTCCCCGCCACCATGCTCTATCTGCCGGCGCTGCTCCTCCCCCAGCTTCTGCTGACCCTTGGGCTGTGCTGGTTCCTCGCCGCGCTCGGAGTGTTCTTCCGCGACGCCGGCCAGCTCATCGGCTTCTTGCTCACGCTGTGGTTCTTCGTCACGCCCATCTGCTATCCCGAAGCGTCCCTGCCGCAGGGCTGGCTGTGGCTGTTCTCGCAGAATCCGCTCTACATCCTGGTGCGAGCTTACCGTATGATTTTCCTGGAAAGCGCCGCCCCTGACTGGCCGGCGCTGGCGAAGCTCACGGCCTGCAGCGCGCTGATCTTCTTTGCCGGCCACGCTTGGTTCTATAAACTGCGCCGGTCGTTCGCCGACTTGCTGTAGGCGCGCCGCCGCCCGATCTCACTTCTGGCGTCGCGCGCCACGGCTGAACGTTTCGAGGCCCCCTCCTGCGGTAATCTGTCACTATGAAACGGCTCCTGGTACGAATGTTCTGGATCGTTGTGGCCGTAGTCGCCGCCGTCTGCCTCGGCGGCATCGCCATTTCACGCGGTGAGTCTATCAACAGTATGTGGCTGGTGCTGGCCGCCGGCTGCAGCTACCTGCTGGGGTTCCGCTTCTACGGCAAATTTATCGCCGCCAAAGTGATGGCGCTCGACGACCGGCGCGCCACGCCGGCCGAGCGGCTCAACAACGGGCGCGATTTTGTCCCCACTAACCGCTGGATCGTGCTGGGCCACCATTTCGCCGCCATCGCCGGGCCGGGGCCGCTGGTGGGTCCGGTACTGGCGGCGCAGTTCGGTTACCTGCCCGGCACGCTGTGGATCATTGCCGGCGGTGTGCTGGGCGGCGCGGTGCAGGATTTTGTGATCCTGTTTGCGTCCATGCGCCGCGACGGCAAGTCGCTCGGCCAGATGGCGCGCGAGGAGATCGGCAAGCTGGGGGGAGGCACGGCGCTCGTCTCGGTGCTGCTGATCATGATCATCCTGCTCGCCGTGGTGGCGCTGGTGGTGGTGAACGCGCTCAAGGGCAGCCCGTGGGGAACGTTCACGATCGCCGCCACCATGCCCATCGCTATCTTCATGGGCCTGTATCTGCGCTATTGGCGGCCCGGGAAGGTGCTTGAGATTTCGCTGATCGGCTTCGTGCTGGTTTTTGCAGCGGTGGTGGGCGGCCGCTGGGTCTCCGAGACTCCGTCGCTCGCCGGCTGGTTCACGCTGGGAGCGATTCCGCTGGCCCTGGCGGTGATTATCTACGGATTCCTGGCTTCGGCGCTGCCGGTCTGGCTGCTGCTCGCCCCGCGCGATTACCTGAGCACCTTCGTCAAGCTGGGGACGATCGGGCTGCTGGCCCTGGGCATTCTGGCGGTGCGGCCCGGCCTGGAACTGCCGGCGCTCACCCGCTTCACCGATGGCACTGGCCCCATTTTCGCCGGTAAGATTTTCCCGTTCTGCTTCATCACCATCGCCTGCGGGGCGATCTCCGGCTTCCACTCCCTCATCTCATCGGGCACTACGCCGAAGCTGATCGCCAAAGAATGGCACGCCTGGCCGGTGGGTTACGGCTCGATGCTGATGGAATCGTTTGTGGGCATCATGGCGACCATCGCCGCGGCAGTGATGGCGCCGGGCGCTTACTTCGCGGTCAACGCGCCGGCGGGAATCGTGGGCGCGACGCCCCAGGCCGCGGTCGCAACCATCTCCTCCTGGGGCTTTCCGATCACCGCCGCGAGGATGGCCGAGCTGGCGCGGGATGTGGGCGAGCAGACGCTGTTCAACCGCACCGGCGGCGCGCCGTCGTTTGCCCTGGGGATGGCGCATATCTTCGCGCGGGCCGGCGGCGGCACCGCGGCCATGGGGATCTGGTATCACTTCGCCATCATGTTCGAGGCGCTGTTCATCCTCACCATCCTGGACGCCGGAACGCGCGTGGGCCGCTTCATGCTCCAGGATTTGCTGGGGCACGTCTCGAAGCCTCTAGGCCGTACGAGTTGGTATCCGAGCGTGATTCTCACCAGCGCCGTCATCGTGCTCGCCTGGGGCTACTTCCTTTACCAGGGAGTGATCGATCCGCTCGGCGGCATCAACAGCCTGTGGCCGCTGTTCGGCATCTCGAACCAGTTGCTGGCCACTATCGCGCTCTGCGTGGCCACTACCATCCTGGTGAAGATGCACCGCTCGAAGTACATGTGGATCACCTGCCTGCCGATGGTGTGGCTGCTGGCGGTGACGATGACGGCGTCCTGCCAGAAGATTTTTTCGCCCGCGCCGCGTATCGGGTTTCTGGCGGCGGCGGATGCGATGGCGGCCCGGGTCGCCGCGGGACAGATCCCGGCCGACCGGCTGGCTGAGACGCAGACCTTGATCTTCAACAACCGCCTGGACGCCGCGGTTTGCGCGATCTTCGCGGTCATGGTGCTGCTGATCGTGGTGGATTCAATCCGGGTGTGGACCGGCATCCTGCGCGGCACGCGCGAGGCGCGGTCGCTGGAGACGCCGTTCGTTCCCTCGCAGTTGCGGCCGGAGGAAGTATGAGAACCATCCGGCAAGCGGCGAGGCTGTTGCTGGCGCTGCTGCGCGAGCTGGCCGACGAGAACGCCTATCAGCGATATCTGGCGGCGCGCGGCGTGAACGCATCGCCGCAGGAGTGGCGGCGATTCTCGAGCGCCCGGCTGGCGGCGCGCTTCGGCCAGCCGAAGTGCT
>DASQHK010000203.1:0-2914 GCA_035632135.1 Bryobacterales bacterium | reverse complement strand
CGACCTGTGGCTCGAGGAATATCAGAAGCTGTTCGAGGAGCGGGCGCGGCTGGCGCCGGAGAAGCGCCGCGAGAGCCCGCTGGTGGTGAGCACGCACCCGGACTTTCTCACCTTTCCGCCCGACGGGCCGCTGGCGCAAATCTCGATCGAGCAGGTGCGCAAGCTGAAAGAGTACGCGCAGTTCGGCCCTGTGGAGGGCCGCCGGCGGCTGTTTCTGGTGGACCATGCCGACCGCATCGACGGGGCCGCCGCCAACTCGCTGCTGAAGACGCTGGAGGAGCCGCCCCCTTACCTCACGATCATACTCACGGCGGAGAACGCCTACGACCTGCTGCCTACGGTGCGCTCGCGCTCCGTGCCGTTTTACTTTGCGCCGCTCCACGCGGCGGAGATGGAGCGGTTTCTGGCGGGGCGCCAAGAGATCCGTGCCGCGGACCGGGCGAGAGTCAGCGCCTGGGCCCAGGGCAGTCCCGGCCGCGCGCTGGCCATCGACATTGCGACCTACGAAAAGCGGCGGGCGGCGATGCTGGCGCTGCTGCGCAGCGCGGCCGGCGCGCCTTTTGGGGAAGCGCTGCGCCACACCGAAGCGCTGGGACGCAGCAAGCAGGAGAAGCTCGAGCTGCTGCTCGAGGCGCTCTACGGCCTGCTGGCGGACCTGCTGCACCTCAAAGAGCGCACCGCCGCCGTTGCCAATGAAGACATTCGCGGCGAGCTTGAGCCGCTCGCGGGGCAGGTGGATTTTGCGTGGCTGGAGGCGGCCCTGGAGGGCGTGGATGAGCTGGAAAGTTTAGGGCGCCGCAACATTCAAAAGCAGATCGCCCTGGAGGCATTGGCCGTCGGCCTGCGGGAGCGGCCCGGGGCCTCGGCGTAACGTAGCGGACGGCAACGCAGGCCGCCCGGCAAGTTGGTCCAAGTTGGCTGTTGCGCCCTGCGGGAGTTTTGTGTTATTGATAAATGCAGTTGGAAAGACCAACCAGTTTGTAGCTGTCCGGGTCACGGAACGCGAGCCCCTTTTCCGGTATCGCAGGCTCTGGAATCGGCCAATACCCGAAGGTTTGCTCAGTTTCCCTACCGGCGCCGGGAATGATTGCCCGTTAGATAAGAGGAGGGTCGCTTTGGAAACCCGCAATACTTCGAACACGTTCATGCCGCTGGCACGCAATGATTCGGGAGGCAACAAGCGAATCAACCCCATGGACTCGGCGAACCGGAAACTGATCCGGCCGTCTCTCAACGAGTTCAAAGAGCAGCAACAGCAGCGGGCCGCGGAGCGCAAGCCGCAGAAACGGCCGATCCCGCCCGAGCAAACCAACGCGGAGAACTTTTACTACGTGAAACAGATGCAGGCGCGGACGCCGATGGTGGTGGTGCTGAGCGACGGGGAGGAGCTGCACGGCGTGATCGAGTGGTACGACCGCGGCTGCATCAAGGTGAACCGGCTGGCAGGACCCAACCTGCTGGTCTACAAAAGCAACATCAAGTACCTGTACAAAGAGAGCGACAAGAACGGGACAGCGCCGGGCCAGTAGGCGGGGCCTGGGAGCCGGGCCTCGCGGCCTGCGCGCTGCCACGCGGCTACCGCACGGTCAAGTCGCGGATCCAGATATCCTTAAACTTCATTTCGCCCTGGCCGCCGGCGTGGAGCTGCAGGGCGATGGTGCCGTCGGTGTAGACCGGCTTGGGGTTGGTGTAATCGACCATGTCGACGCCGTTCAAGCGAGTGCGGATGCGGTTGCCCTCCATCAGGATGAGCATGTCGTTCCAGTCGAGCGGACGGATGACGGTCTCGTTTTCGGGCGCGGGCCAGGCGATCCAGGCGCGATTGTCGCCGTAGATGCCGGCGGTGTGGCGGCCGATGTGGCGGTCGATCTCGACCTGCAGGCCGAGGATATCCACCGTGCCGGGCTTGAACTGGCTGTGGAGATAGACGCCGCTGTTGCCCGGGCCGACGCACTGGAAGCGCAGAAACAGGTGGAAGTCCTTGTAGGTTTTCTCGGTTTCCAGGTATCCGTAGGACTTAGTAAGCCCCTTGGCGTGGATCACGCCGTCCTCGACCGTCCAGGTTTCCTGGCCGACGTTTTTCCAGCCGGACAGGTCCGTCCCGTTAAACAGCGCGACCCAGTCTTCTCCGGGCAGCTTGACGCCTTTGGGCTGCGCGGCGAGAAGGGAAACGCAAAGCAGGAACGCGGCAAGAAGCCTCATGGTGTGTCATGCTCCTAAGTAAAGAATGATGCGCCAAAAGAGTATAGCAGCACAGCGCGCGGGCGGCGCGGCGGCGGGGCGAAGAGTTTCAGGCTGGGGGCTGGCGCTGCGCAAAGCACGGGCAGCGGCTATGCGAGCAACACGGCGCAGCGGATGGGCGGGGCTGCCGGGAGATAGGGCGAGGCGACGAGCTTCGCGCTGCTGCGCGGCCATGCGGGGAGGCGGCCGAGGACCGGCCGCCTCGAAGCGGAGAGCGGCGCTGGCCATCGGCTTGGCGGCGCTGGCCGTGGCGGCAGCAGGTCTGGCGAAGGTGCGGATTCTGGGCTACCGGTGGGAGAACCCGCTGCCTTACCAGGCGCCGCCGAAGGGGCTGACGTCGCTCAGCGCGGCGCAGTGTGGGGTGTGCCACCAGGAAATTTATCAGGAGTGGCTGGCCTCGGCGCACGCGCAGGCGCTCGACGACCGGCAGTTTCACGCCGAGATGGGGAAGGAGCCGGAGACGGGCTGGCTGTGCCTGAACTGCCACACGCCGCTCGAGAACCAGCTTGCCCGGATCGCGGTGGCGGTGAAGGCCGGCTCGGCGCACCAGCCGGTGCTCGAGACGAACGCGCGGTTCGACGCGAGGCTGAGCACGGAAGGGGTGACGTGCGCGGTCTGCCACGTGCGGGACGGCGTGGTGCTGGGGCCGTGGGGCGATTCGAAGGCGCCGCAC
>DASQHK010000202.1:0-8010 GCA_035632135.1 Bryobacterales bacterium | reverse complement strand
TCGGCGATATCGTCGGAGCCGGCGCCGCCGCGGTTCTGGTCGGAGGGCGGCTTCAATTCCGTGACCTTGGTTTTCAGGCCCTCGACCTTGACGTTAATCTCTTTTTGCGCGGCGCGGGCGAGGGCCTGGTCGTCCTCGCTCCACTGCGGCATGCCGGCGGTTTTGATGTTGGCGAAGAGCGCTTCGGCGAGAGGCTTGTTCATGTGGGATTCCCAGGTGCCGGCGAGGACGCGCTCGGTCATGGTGGTGTCGGTCATTTCGGTGGCGGCGCGGGCGATTTTGGTGCCCAGATTGTGGAGGTCACGGACGTGGTCGAAGTCGAGTTCGCGGAAGAAATACCAGACGGTGGCTTCGGGCGGGACGACGTTGGGCTGATCGCCGCCGTGGGGAATGACGTAGTGGGAGCGCTGCTCGAGGCGGAGGTGCTCGCGGCGGAAGTTCCAGGCGACGTCCATCAGCTCGACGGCGTCGAGGGCGCTGCGGCCCATCCAGGGCGAGCCGGCGGCGTGGGCGCTGCGGCCGTGGAAATTGTATTCGGTGGAGACAAGCGCGGTGCCGCTTTCGCCCCAGGAGGTGGAGAAGTCGGAGGCGACGTGACAGCTCAGCATGGCGTCGAGGTCCTTAAACAGGCCGGCGCGGACCATGAAGTTGCGGCTGCCGAGCAGCTCCTCGGCGACGCCGGGGTAGACGCGGATCGTCCCGGGGATTTTGTATTTCTGGAGCAGGTCGCGGACCGCGAGGGCGGCGGTGACGTTGACGGCCTGACCGGCGTTGTGGCCTTCGCCGTGGCCGGGACCTCCGGGGATGAGCGGATCGTGATAAGCGACGCCGGGCTTCTGCGAGGTTTCGGGGAGGCCGTCGATATCGGCCATGAATCCGATGACGGGTTTGCCGGAGCCCCACTCGGCGACAAAGGCGGTGGGCATGCCGGCCACGCCGCGGGTGACGCGGAAACCTTCCTTCTCGAGCAGGCCGGTCAAATACTTAGAAGTTTCGAATTCCTGATAGCCGAGCTCGGAGAAGCTGAACATGGAGTCGACCATGACCTGGGTGAACTGGCGGCGGGCTTCAACGGCCTGGGTAGCGAGTTCCTTGAGGCCGTCGACGCTGGGGCGCGTTTGGGCTGCGGCGGCCAAGGCGAGGCAACCGATGAGAAACACTCGCAGCGGGGCGAGGCGGCAGGGCATGGTCCCTCCAGAAGGCACAGGGTAGCACGGGAAAGTGGAAGGGCGGAGATCGCTCGCCGGCCTCGGGCACGGCGGCAGCGGGGAATGCAGTGGCGGGCTACTTTGATTTTTCTGCCCGGAACAGATATCGAAATCGGCCGGCATTGAGCGGAACGTCGTCAATTCGCTCTTTGACGACAAATCCAGCGGCGGACAATTCCCGCTCCAGAATGTCCGGAGACAGATCGTGCCGTTTGACTTGCTCCGCGCGACTCTCGCTCTCATGCGCTTTGGAGTAGAGTTCCAGGACCACGAGCCTTCCATCGGCCTTGAGCGCTTCGCGCAGATGCTGCAACATGGCAGAGGGCTCGGTGAACTCATGGTAGGTATTCGAAATGAGAATGCCGTCGAAAGTTTCCGGCGCGAGCAGAGGATCGTCCTCTTTGCCAAGGACAGCCTCGATGTTTGTCAGGTGCTGAGACTGGGCCTGCTCCCTGACATCTGCGATGACGGTTGGCTTAACGTCGACGCAGACAACCCTCCCCTGGGGTCCGACCTTCCCCGCGATCCGAAGCGGGTGCATGAACGTGTGGCCAGTCCCGATATCTGCCATCACGGCACCCGGATGAACGCCCAGAGCGTCGTCGGCGCTATCGAAAAACCTGCGCTCTACTTCGGTGAGTTGCTGGGCAGGAAGGAGCGCAATGGCAAGCAGCCCGACGGCTGCGAACTTCGGGGCCATGCTGGGGAGAAAGCCGTAACGCAAGGCTAGAACTTGCCCAGCTCGGCGATCAGGGCTGGGAGGCCTTTAGTGCGGTAAAGCTCGGTGAGGCGCTGCTCTTCCGGCGACGGCGGCAGGATGCCGAGCAGCGAGGCCAGGTCCTGGCGGCTGGGGATCCAGATTTGGCCGTTGGCGAATTCCACCTGGCTGACGAAGCCTCTCATGCCGGAGATGGCGGCCAGCGGCTGCGACGAGCGCGTAAATTTGTAAGTGCGGTCCTGTGTGGCCGTGGCGGAGCGGCCCGCGTCGAGGGCGGAAGAAGCGGGGATCGAGCCGGCCAGGAATTGGTCGCCGGCCGAGTCCTTGACGATCCAGCCCATTTCGAAGTAGCGCACAGGCAGCTTAGAGCGGTTGACAACCTCGATGCGGGGCGAAGCGGCCTCATCGCCGCTGACGCGCGCTTCGCCGGAGAGCAGTTCGAGCGGCGAATCCGGAATCTTCAGAAGCGCAAACGAGACGCTGTGGGTGGTCAGCGCATTGACGGCGGCCGAGATGGCGCGGGGCTCGCGCCGGCTCACCTGCACGTCGAGCCTTGGCCGCGCCTGCTGGCGCGAGAGGCTCGCGAACACTTCCTGCTGCAGGCCGGCGGCGCCTTTTTCCGCCAGCACCGATTTCAGATACTCGCGGTCGCGCCGCGCTTCCATTTCCCAGGCCGTCATGGTGCGCCGTGATTCGAGCTGGTTGGGCCCGAAAAACGAGAGGTCGGCGAACAGCACGCCGTCGAGGTCCACTTTCACCAGCGGGCCGGCCGGCGCCGGCAGCGGCCGCAGCAGCCGCAGATTGATTTTCAGCGGAAAGCTCTGCCCCGGCGGCACGTTGAGGCTGGGCACGGCGACGGAGCCCTTGCCGCCCGGCGTCATCTCCTGCGCCAGCACCACCAGCGTGACGCCGCGAACGTTTTGCGAGCCGTTGTTGCGCAGCACGAGCGTAGCGTGCAGGTCGAGGATCATCGCGCCGCCGCGCGGCTGGATGCGCGAATCGCCGAGATCGGTTGAAACCACCGACACTGGCGCGCCCGGGGCGAGGTTGAAGCGGATGGCCGAGGCCGGATTCAGCGGCTGGGCCAGTTGGGCAAGGGCCGTCCCGGCGGCGAGACAGATGCCAGCGACGCTATTGCGAATAAACATTATTCACCGTGATGTTGCCGGTGTCGGGATCGACGTAGCGCGCGCTGACCGCATCGGCGCTCACGCGCCAGGTCACCTGTGCGCCGCTCTGCGCGGGACTCTCGAGCGTCAGCACCTGGTTGTTTCCCATGCGCAGCGAAACCGCGAGGGCCGAGGCATCCATCGACACCGGGGAAGGGCCGGCCTGCCGGGCGACATAAGCTCCGGCGACCACCAGCGCCGCCAGCGCCACGGCGGCGCCCCACGCCGGCCGCCACAGCGTCGCCCGGCGCGGCGCGGCGCGCTCCTGCTCGACGCGCCGCTCGATGCGCGCGGCCATGCCGCTCCAGTCGAGCGCCGGCAATTCCGCCAGGTCCATTACGCCGCTGCGCAGCTCGAAAAATTCGCTCACCGCCTGCCGGCACTGGGTGCAGCCGCTCAAGTGGCTTTCGATCCGCCACCGGCTCACCGGGCCCAGTTCGCCGCCGGCAAACAGCGCCAGGTCGGCCTCGCCGGGATGCCGGGCAAACAGCGCCGTCATGGTTTGCGCCCCTTGATGTACTTTCGAAACTTCGTTCGCGCGTTGGCGATGTGGGAACGGACCGTGGCCATGGAGCAGCCGATGTGCCGCGCCACTTCAGCAGCCGGCAAGCCCTCCACGTCGCGCAGGATGAGCGCCGCGCGCTCGCGCTCGGAGAGCAGCCGCAAGCCGTCGGCCAGATAGGCCTGCTTCTCGGCACGCAGCACGAGGCGCTCGGGATTCTCATGCGCCTGCGGCTCGGGCGCCGCCTCCAGCTCGCAATACGTCATGCGCTTCCGCTGCCGCACAAAATCGATGGCCGTGTTGAACGCAATGCGCCCCAGCCACTGCGCGGCTTTCTGCTCGTCCTTGAGCTGGTCGCGGCGGCTGAACGCTTTGACGAAGGCGTCCTGGGTCAGGTCCTGCGCGTCGGCCACGTTGCCCACGATGCGGTAGATCAGCAGGAAGACGCGCCGCAGGTGCGCGGCGACAAACTCCTGCTCGCTGGTCCGGGCCAGATCGAGGGATTGCGGCGCCCTATCGGTCTCCATGCTGCGTTCCCGCAAGAAGACGGGAAACCCTCCGGGTCGGGCTAAGACGGCCGTGGTCATGCCATGGGTACTCTACACTTGGGTTGACGCTGCGGCCGCCAAAACGTGGAATAATAATTTCAGCCGACATTTTTTTCACCGGCTCGTTTTCAGTATACATGAGGGCCGTCTCCATTATCGGGATCGGCAAGACCCCTTTCGGGGCGCTGGCAGAGCGTTCAATTCTCGACCTGGCCGTGGAGGCAGGCCGCAAGTGCATGAAAAACGGGCATGTTGCGGCCCCGCAGGTGGAGGCGTTTTACCTCGGTAACTTCGCCGGCCCCTCGTTTGTCGGGCAAAACCACCTGGCGCCGTACGTCAGTTCGGCGCTGGGTCTCGAGGAGATCCCCGCCACGCGCATCGAGGATGCTTGTGCGTCGAGCGGGTCGGCGCTGTTTCACGCCTGGTCGGCGGTGGCGAGCGGTGTTTACGACGTGGTGCTGGCGGCCGGCGTGGAGAAAATGACCTCGCAGCCGATCGGCCGCGTCACCGACATTCTGGCCGCGGCGGGCGACCTGGGCGGTGAGGTGAAAGCCGGGGCGACATTTCCGGCCATGTTCGCCATGATCGCGCGCCGGCATATGTATGAGTTCGGCACCACGCGCGAGCACCTGGCGGCGGTGGCGGTGAAAAATCACTCGAACGGCGCGAAGAATCCCGACGCGCACATGCGCAAGGTCATCACCAAGGAACAGGCTCTGGCCGGACGGATGATTGCCGATCCACTCACTATTTACGATTGCTCGCTGGTGAGCGACGGCGCGGCAGCCGTGCTGCTGTGCCCCTCGGAGCGCGCCGGCGAGTTCAGCGACAAGCCGATCCGCGTGCTGGGAATCGCGCAGGCCTCCGACCGCCTGGCGCTCGCCGACAAAGACGACATCACCACGTTCCGCGCCGTGCGCCGCGCCGGCGAGAAGGCGTACCGCATGGCCCAGCTCGGGCCGCCGGACATGCAGCTCGCCGAGCTGCACGATTGCTTTACCATCGCGGAGATCATCGCGCTCGAAGACCTGGGCTTCGTGCCGCGCGGCGAAGGCGGCCCGGCGACCGCCGAAGGCCTCACGGCGTTGCGCGGCAAGCTGCCGGTGAATACCAGCGGCGGGCTCAAGGCCAAGGGCCATCCGGTGGGGGCGACCGGCGTGGGGCAGATCTGCGACCTGGTGCTCCAGATGCGCTGCGAGGCGGGCGAGCGGCAGGTGGCGCGCGCCGAGATCGGCCTCGCGGAAAACCTGGGCGGCTCGGGGGCCACCTGCGTGGTGACGATTCTGGGGAGATAGGAACCGCCGATGGACGCCGATGGAGGCCGATAAGAAACGGCTTATGACGCTTCTTCGTTGCGCCGGCTGCGGCAAGACGTACGTTACGGCGCCGGTGGTTTGCCGGTGCGGCGGGGAAGAGTTCGAGGCGCAGGAAGCGCCGGGTAGGGGCGAGGTTTATTCCTGCACCACGCTCTACGCGGCGGCCGAGCGGTTCGAGAAAGACGTGCCGTTCGAGATCGCCATCATCGAGCTTGAGGGCGGGGCGCGGCTCACGGCCCGCATCGAGGGGCGCCGCGTGGATGTGGGCGACCAGGTGAATCTGGTCGAGCAGCGCGACGGCGTTTACTTCTTTTCGGCGGTGTGAAAGCTCATGCGACTGGCAAAGCGGATGCAGCAGCTCGGCACGGAATCTGCCTTCGACGTGCTGGTGAAGGCGCGCCGCCTGGAAGCGCAGGGCCGCAGCGTGGTGCACATGGAGATCGGCGAGCCCGATTTCCCGACCCCTTCCAACATCGTGGAGGCGGCCAAGCGCGCCCTCGAGGAGGGTTGGACCCATTACGGACCGACGCAGGGCTACCCGGAGCTGCGCGAGGCCATCGCCGAGCACATCCGGCAGACGCGCGGGGTGGGCGTGGGGCCGGAGCATGTTTCAGTAGTACCTGGCGGCAAGCCGATCATCTTCTTCCCCATGCTGGCGCTCCTCGAGCCGGGCGACGAAGTGCTGTATCCGAACCCCGGCTTCCCGATCTACGAGTCGATGATCAAGTATCTGGGCGGCGTGCCGATACCGCTGCCGCTGGTCGAGAGCCGGGGCTTTTCGCTCGATCTGGACATGCTGGCCGCGAAGCTCTCGCCGCGCACTAAGATGCTCGTGCTCAACTCGCCACAGAACCCGACCGGCGGCGTCATTCCCGAGCAAGATCTGGCCGAGATCGCGCGGATGGTCCGCGACCACGATCTGATTGTTCTTTCCGACGAGATTTACAGCCGCATTAACTACCTGGAGCGCCATCACTCGATTGCCTCGTTCGACGGCATGCTGGAGAAGACCATCATCCTCGACGGCTTTTCGAAGACTTACGCGATGACCGGCTGGCGCATCGGCTACGGGGTGATGCCGGAGTGGCTGGCGCAGGCGGTGACGCGGCTGATGGTCAACTCCAACTCCTGCACGGCGAGTTTCACGCAGCGCGCGGCGCTCGAAGCGCTACACGGGCCGCAGGAAAGCGTGGACCGCATGGTGGCCGAGTTTCGCCGCCGCCGCGATGCCATCGTCGCCGGCCTGAATCGCATTCCCGGCTTCCGCTGCGCGCTTCCGGGCGGTGCCTTCTACGCCTTCCCCAACATTGCGGGCACGGGGATGTCGTCGCAGGAGCTGGCCGACCACCTGCTGCAGGAGGCCGGCGTTGCGGCGCTGAGCGGCGCTTCGTTCGGCAGCTATGGCGAGGGGTACCTGCGCTTCAGCTATGCCACCTCGCTCGCCAACATCGAAGAGGCGTTGCGCCGCGTGGAGCAGGCGGCGCGAGCGCTCGTGCGGGTATAAAATCTCCTTCATGCGGCGCCGAGAGTTTTTCCGCCTGGCTGCGGGCGCCGCGATCGCGCCGCGCGCCCCCGCCGCAGGGCGGGCGAAGATCACCCGCATTACCATCACTCCTATCGTGGGCCGCTTCCACAAGACGGTGGCGATGAACTCCTCCAGCCAGCCCAATGGAGATACTTATAAGACCTATCTGCTGCGCGTCTTCACCGATCAGGGCGTCTCCGGCACGGGCACGCTCTACTATCCCGCGCCGGACCAGGCGATGCTCGAAGCCCTGCGAACGCTGGTCGGCGCGAATGTGTTCGATCTCTACCGAATCGAGGCCCGGCGCATCCGCGGCGTGGCCCCCGCGCATCAGGATGTGATGACCCGCTATCGCTTTGTCGACAGCGCCCTATTCGACCTGATCGGCCAGCTCTTTCACGTTCCCTGCTACGAGCTGCTCGGGGAGCCGGTGCGCGAGCGCATGGAGGTTTACGACGGCACGCTCTACTTCAGCGACGTCATGCGGCCGGAGAAGGGGATCGCCGCGGTGGTGGCGGAGGCCGAGGAATCCGTCCGCGCCGGCTATCGCGGCATGAAGATGAAGGTGGGCCGCAATTATAAATGGATCCCCGGCCTGGCCGGCGTCGAGCGCGACATCGAAGTTGTCAATGCGGTTCGCAAGGCCATCGGCCCGGACCGCAAGCTCATGGCCGACGCCAACAACGGTTACCGGGGCCAGTTCGATCTCGCCTGGCGCTTCCTGAGCGAAACGCAGAAATCGAACCTCTTCTGGATCGAGGAAATCTTTCCGCAGGACGTGGCGAACTACACGCGCCTGCGCGAGAAAATGCACCAGGCCGGCATGAAGACGCTCATCGCCGACGGCGAAGACATGAACTCGGCCGATGAGCTGAAGCCTTACTTGCATCCGCTGCTGATCGACGTGGCGCAGCTTGACATCCGCCGCATGGGCTTCCTGGCCGATCGCGAGGTGGCTAAGCTGAGCGCGGCGAGCGGCGGCATCTGCATCCCGCACAACTGGGCCTCGCAGATCGGCGACCTG
>DASQHK010000201.1:0-3777 GCA_035632135.1 Bryobacterales bacterium | reverse complement strand
GCCGTTGGTCACGCTTACCGGACACGGCTTGCCCGATGGAATGACGCCGTGATCCAGGATGCCCGGCGAAACGTTATGAACTTCAACTGGCGCCACGTTGCTGGCCGCGCCGGCCCGATAGACCAGCGCGGACGCCGTGCCGACGGGCGTCTCCCAGGGAACCTCGCCGTTGATCTGGCCCGGATTGGCAAACAGCAGCGGTACCGGAAGCGATGCCACGCACGCGCTGGTGAGGTGCATCTGGAGCGGCAGCGGCGAGTCGAGGCTGCTCGAGGAAGCGGCCGCCAGATCCTGGCCGAAGAAGGAGGCGAGCGAACCGGGGGCGAGCGAGGGCGCGAGGCTGCCGGCATTCACCACGCCCTGGGGGCTGAGGCTGGGCGCCTTCGAGGGCGGCCACTCCTGCGGCAGCACCCCGCCCCATTCGGCAGCCAGCGCGGCGAAAGCGGGCCGCGGCCGCAGCGAGTCAAGTCCGGGCGCGTCCGTGGCTGAGACGCCGAAGAGGCCAAACCATGCGCCGTTGCTCAGGCCATCGGGGAAGCCCGGCGCGGCGCTTCCGGCCGAGCCGTGCGTAGAGGGGTCAGAGCCTCCCCTCCACCACTCATCGGACCAGGAAAACCACACGCCGCCGATCACGGTCGAGCCCGTGCGCGCCATCTCCTGCTGCAACTGCTCCGTGAGGCTGCGCAGAGCGGCGGCCTGCGCGTCGGCGTCTTCGGCCCCCCGGATACTATCCCAGGCATCCACGCCGAACTCGGAAAGCAATACGGCCTTGCCGGTTTTCTGGCGGAGGTCGTCGAACAGGCCGCTAAAGGTCGTGCCGCGATAGGCGTTCACTGACCAGAACGAAAGGCCGGGAAGGTCGGCATCGCGCGTGGCGAGCGCGGCCTGGTTGATGTCCGCGACGTCGGCTACTGCAGTCGTTACCAGGGGCGCAGCGGCGCCGAAGTCCGCCTGCAAGGCCGCCGCCGCGTCGTTCACCAGGCTATAGAAGTCGCGCGGCGAGCCGGTGAACTTCTGGTTATAGTTGTTGCCAACCTCGGCGCCGAAGACCAGGGCGATTAACCGCTTCTTGTTTTGGAATTGCTGGGCGTATTGGCGAAAATCGCTCAGAATTTTTGTACGAAGGGCGCGGCCGGCGTCAGTCGCGGCGGCGAGCGTGGCCCTCGGGTCGTAGTAAGGATCGAGCGGGAATCCCGCCAGCAGGTACAGGTTGTTCTTCTCGAGCGCCTGCCAGAGGGCGCGCTCACCGGCTGGGATACGGCCGTAGGTCCGGACGGCGTTCGCGCCGGCCATGGCGATCAGCGGGAGATCCCGGTTATACAGGCAGTCGGAGAACTGCAAGAGCGGGCCGGGCGTTTGCCCGATCGGCGTGGGGCTGTAAGCGACGCCACGCACAGCGAACGGATTTCCATCCAGGTATAAGCGGGAACCTCGAATCTCGAACTGGGCATTGCCTGAAGTGGCAAACAGGACGGCCAGGAGGCTCCCCAGTAGGGAGCGCGAAATCATTGATGTATGGAGGTTAATTTAGAGCAGAAAATGGAAAAAAGCAAGCTAAAAAGGAAGAAATAGGAAATGGCACCGCCGATGCTGCTCGTGGGCCGGACAAATCTGCACGGCGGTGCGCCGGCTGGCTGAGTGGCTACTCTTCGCCGCGGCAGGCTTTGTCCAGCTCCTCGCACAAGTCGCGGGCTTTGTCGGAAGAGAGCTTGCGGCCTTTCGACCGCACGTAAAACACATCCACGGCCTTGTTGCCTTCGGTATCGATCAGCACCACGTCGATGTCGCAGCGGTTGAAAGAGAACGTGCTGGCGAGGTCGTAGAGAAGCCCGGGCCGGTCTTCGGTGATGACATGAAACAGTGTTTCATTCGAGGCGGTCTCGTTGTCGAAGGCGATCTGGCGCGGCACGCGTGGGCGGCGCAGCGAGGCCGGAGCGCGCCGCTTTTGCAGCAGCTCGCGCACGTCGATCTTGCCGAGCACCACGTGCTCGAGCGTGGAGCGGAAGCGGTCGGCCTCGGAGGGATTCAGCTCGAGATTACGGTTGGGGTCCGAGAAGACCAGCGTGTCGAGCACCATGCCCTCGCTGTTGGAGAAGGCTTCGGCCTTCACGATGTTCATGGCGAAGGAGGAAATTGTGCCGGCGATCGAAGCGAAAAGAAACGGCCGGTCGGCGGCGAGCACGACCACCTCGTAGAGCGAGTGGCGGCGGCTGAGGTTGATGGCGATCGAGCGGCGCTGGAAGATGGCGGCGAGGCGGCCGTGCTCGGCGATCTGCTCGGCGGCGTGGGTGCGCAAGTAGCGCGTGGGAAGACCTTCGAGGAAGGGTGGCGCGGCGGGCCCCTGCTCGGCCTCGATGCGCTCGGCTTCCATCTCGCGGGTGAGCTGGTTGTGCGTGGCGACGTAGAGCTGCCAGAGGAGGTCCTTGCGCCAGGGCGTGAGGGCCTCGGGGTTGACCGCAGCGATGTCGGCGTAGGTCATCAGGGTCAGCTTGCGAAGACGCTCGAGCGTCGAGACGCGGCCGGCGAAATACCGAGCTGTCTCGGGATCGGCCAGGTCGCGCCGGGTCATGGTGGCCGACATCTCGAGATGATGGCGGATGAGGAAGCGGACGGTTTCACGGTCCTGCTCGCCCATCTGGATCCGGTCCATGGCCTGCTCGGCCAGTTCCAGACCGGTGGAGACGTGGTCGCCCTCGCCGCCTCCCTTGCCCGCGTCGTGAAACAGCAGCGCCAAAAACAACAGCTCCGGCTGCTCGATTTCCTCCATCAGCTCGGCGAAATGGCGGGTCAGGGGATCATCAGCCCCGCGCAGCTCGTGCAAGTGCTTGATAGTACGCAGAGAGTGCTCATCGACCGTATAGCGATGGTAGAAGTCGCGCACCACCAGGCAGTCGATGCGCTCGTATTCGGGAAACAGGGCCGCCAGCACGCCGGTCTCGCGCATGGCCACCAGAGCGGCGTAGGCGTGCTGCATCTTGAGAACCGAGGCGATGGGCGGCCACAGCGGCAGCTCGATGCGCCGCGCCTGCTCGAGGTGCATGCGGAAGGCGGGGACGGCGCGGCTCACGCGGCGCTCGGTTTCCGGGGCGAGCGGCACGCCGTGGCGGGCGATGAACTCAAACAGGCGCAGCATCAAGCCCGGCTCGGTCTCGAGCGCTTCCGGGTGGCGCACGTAGAGCTGGCCTCGGGTGACCGCAAAATCGGGGTTCGAGAGCCGCGACTTGCGGTCGCGGAACATGGCGAACAGAGAATGTTCCGGCGTGGCGACCTCTTCGAGCAAGCGCGCCGCGAGGCGCCGGATCACGCGCACGTTGCGGAAGTAATCGCGCATCCAGGCGGCGGCGTCGCCACCATCGGGGAAACACTTGCCGCGGCCCTCGGCAGCCGCCCTCTCCTGGTGCTCGAAAGTCAGGATGTTGTTGTCGCGCTCGTTGAAATAGTGCAAGTAGCAGCGCAGGGCGAACAGAAAGCGCTTGGCTTCGAGCAGCTCAGCGCGCGATTCGTCCGGCAGATATTGCTCCGCGCCAGGCAGCAGCGCGCCCGGCGTGATGTGCGCGAGCTGGGCCAGCCAGCAGGCCACCTGAAAATCGCGAATGCCGCCGGGAACCTCCTTGATGTTCGGCTCGAGGTGATAGATGGTGTCGCCGTGCTTGGCGTGGCGGGCGCGGGTCAGTTTTGCCAGGCCGCGGATCAGCGCCTCCTTTTCCCGGATGTAGAAAGACGGCAGGCGCTCGGCTGCGTGCGCGAGCGCGGCCCGGTCACCGGCCAGGTAACGCA
>DASQHK010000200.1:0-5598 GCA_035632135.1 Bryobacterales bacterium | reverse complement strand
GTGCTAGGCTTATCCAGCATGAGTCTCGCCGCCGCTGCCGCCCCGCGCCGCGCTGCGTTTTCTTCCGCCCAGTGGGTGCTGATCGCTTTGATGGTTGGCCTCAGCGCCCTCAGCTACTTCGACCGCACGATCATCTCCATCGCCGGCCCGACCATCATGAAGGAGTTCCACATCTCGGAGACGGCCATGGGCACGGTGTACTCGGCCTTCCTGCTCAGCTACACAGTGCTGATGAGCGTGGGCGGCACGCTGGCCGACCGCTTCGGGGCGCGCATGGTTCTCACCATCGGCGGCCTCGCCGCGGCGCTCACCACCGGCCTCACGGCGCTGTGTGGCGTTCCTGGCCTGGGATCGATCTTCGGCGTCGTGCCGTCATTCCTGCTCCTTCGCCTCCTGTTCGGCGTCGGCACCGCGCCGCTTTACCCCTCCACCGCCCGCATCTCGGCCGACTGGATCCCGACCACTGCCCAAGGCTGGGTGCAGGCTGTGATCATGGCCGGCTCCGCGCTGGGCGCGGCGGTCTCACCCATCCTGTTCTCCCGCCTGATCGCCGCCTACGGCTGGCGTGTGTCGTTCTGGATCGCCGGCGCCGCTACCGCCGTCCTCATCGGCGCCTGGTTTTTCTGCGTCCGCGACAATCCCACCGGCCCGGACCTCTCCCGCCGCCCTTCCCTGTCCCTGCGCCAGTGGCTCCGCCTGCTTCAGAACCGCAATCTTCTGCTGCTCACCATTGGCTATGTCCTGCTTGACTACTTCGAATACATATTCTTCTACTGGATGTACTACTACCTGGGCCAGGTGCGGCATCTGAGCGAGCGCGACGCCGCCATCGCCACCACGGTCCTGTTCCTGACCATGGCGGTAGTGATGCCCTTCGGGGGATGGGCCTCCGACCGCCTGGTTGCTGCTCGCGGCCAGAAGTTCGGCCGCCGCATCGTCCCCATGGTCAGCATGGCCGCCGGCGCCGTGCTGCTCTACCTGGGGGCCAGCGGCTTCGGCGTGGTCGCCACGGTCGCCCTGCTGTCGCTCGCGCTCGGCGCTTCCACCTGCGCGGAGGGCCCGTTCTGGGCCGCCACCATCGAAATCTCCGGCTCCCAGCCTGGCGCCGCCTGTGGCATCCTCAACACCGGCGGCAATCTGGGCGGCATGATCGCTCCGGTGCTCACCCCGCTGATCGCCACGCGCTACGGCTGGGAAGGCGGCCTCTACTTCGCCAGCTTCCTGGTGATGCTCAGCGTCCTCACCTGGTTCTTCATCGATCCCAGCAAGAAGATTTCCGAGTAAGGCCGCCCAGAAGCCGCCGCCGGAGATGCGGGCTAGCGGCGCTTACCGCGCAGCTATCGCCAGCGCCGTCGTGGCCCAATTGCTCCCGGCCGCAGAAATGAACTGATCGCGGCCGTAAGGGAAACCGGACTCGAAGTAGGGCTGAATCGGAAGAGCGCGTCTGTTGACGTGCCATGAGCCGTCTTCGGCCTGGCTGTTCAACAGAAACCGCAGCCCGCGCCGGCAAGCCTCATCGGCCGGCCTGAGCGCGCCCGATTGCTGCAACGCCACCAGGGCTTGGCCGGTCGCGTAAGCATCGCTTCCGAGCGTGGGGATTTGCGCCCAACCGCCGTCCGCTCGTTGCTCGGCCAGCAGCGCCGCCGCGGCTTTCGGGATGCCCTGTTTCTTCCCGCTCCAAGCCAGCCCCAGAAGCTGAAAGGCTCGATCTTCCGTGCCCTGCGGCGGAGTCTGCGCCAGCCATTCGGCAGCCCGCTCAACGGCCTGGTCATAAGCAGCGCGCTTCGGTTTGGGAGCATAAGCCTGGATGGCCCGCATGGCCACGGCGGTCACTTCCATGTCGCTCGATTCGAGCGGCGGCCGGTGCGCGAGCCGCCGCCAGTGCCCGTCCGGCAATTGCTGTCTCTTCAGGTAGCACGCCATCGCGTCCGTGGCCGTGTCCGATGGGTAGTTCGCGGCGGCCAGCCCAAACAAGATGTAGCCGACGGTATCGGTGTCGCCGGGAATGCCGATGTTCTGCAGCACTCGTTCCCGCCAGATGTGGAGATACGCGCCGATGGTCTTCAATTGTTGTTGCGCCTCCTGCTCGTCCACGCGAAGCCCGCTCTTTCGCGCCGCTGCCAGCGTTACGTCAGTCAGCGTGTTGTTGTGGCAGGAAACGCATCCCGACTTCCGCAGAAAAATCGCATCGTTCTGTTGCAGCAGTGGAAGGCTTCTCTCCACCGCGGCGCGAACGCTGCCCGCCGCTTTGGTCCGCACGGCCGGTTCCGGTGGATCCGCTTCCCTGGCGCCGGCCTTCCGCAGCAGGTCCACCACCGGCGTCTGGCCTTGCCGTTCCGCCAGCTCGAGCGCCGTTTCTCCGTTCGCGCTTTTCGCGTCCACGTCCGCGCCCCGGTCCAGCAGGGTTTGGATCGCGTCCACGGGAAATGCATCGGAGGCAGCCGCCAGCACCAGAATGCTGTTGCCTTCGGGGTCCGTAGCTTTGGCATCGGCTCCCCGGTCCAGCAGGAACTTCACGCCCAGCGCCGGACCCCGCGGCGGAGAGGCGAAGAACATCACTGGGGTCAGCAGGCTCGGGGCAGGGTCCTTCATGAACATCTTCACGCATCCGCCGCAGTTCGCCCGCATCGAGAGGGCCAGCGCCGCCGCTCCAGCGCCTTTCAAATCGGCTCCCCGCTCCGCCAGCATCCGCATGGCGGCTTCATCGCCCGCGTAGGCCGCCTCGATGAGCGGCGTCGTTTCACCGAATAGCGACGGCGCTTTTGTCGAAACGTCGGCCCCGTGCTCCAGCAGCAGCTTCATCACCGCCGTGTTGCCAAACACCCCCGACGCGATGAGCAAGGGCGTGCGGCCGTCCTCCGACTTTGCGTTCACATCGGCCCCGCGTTCGATCAGCAGGCGCGTCTTTTCCGCGTCGTCCGCCGCCCACATCAGGGCCGTCGCCCCGCCGTCGTTGCGGGCGTTGGGATCGGCGCCTTTCTCGAGCAGCAGCCGCATCGAGGAGGCGTCCCCGTACAGCGCGGCGTACATCAGCGCCGTCGAGCCTCCCGGACCTTTCCGTTTCGCCGCCCCCGGATCACCCGCAAGGGTCTTCCGAAAAGCCTCCAGATTCCCGTCTCGCAGCGCCGTCATCAGCCGCGCGGCTCTCGGGTCCGCCACTGTGGCAGGCGTTTCGCCGGAAAGGTCGTCAGGCCACTCCGCGCCTTGATCGATCCACGCTTTGATGATTCCGATTTGCTCCGGCTTCAAAGGACCGGTAGGCGGCATCTGGGGGCCAAACCGGTTCCCGACCAGCTTCCAATACAGCCGGCTGCCCGCCGCATTGCCCGGCCCGATCACGGCGATCGTCCCGCCCTTCATGGCGTCGCGCCGCCGGTCCAGCCGGAAGCCGCTCATTTGGAGCGAAGCGCCGTGACACTCATAGCACCGGGCCTTGAGAATCGGCTGCACATCCCGGCGGAAATCAACTTTGGCTGGCGTCTGGCCCCACAGGATCCCGCTCAGGACGCAACCCCCTATAACTGCACCCAGCGCATATGGCTTCGACATAATCCCCCCTCCAGGTTACTCTATACTATTCCCCATGCGCATGGAAAACACCGCAGTGCTCTTATTGGCAGCAGCCCTCTCCTGCTGGGCCCAGATCCCCACCGACCAGAAGCAGCCCGATCCGCCGGCCATCCCCGACACCGCCGTCCGCGAAGCCGATATTGCCTACAGCAAGTATCCGGAGACCAAGCTGGACATCATCCGCCCCAAAGCCGCCGCGAAGGAAAAGCGCCCTGGCGTGCTCGAAATCCACGGCGGCGGCTGGACCGGCGGTACCAAGGAGCAGCGCGAGAGCTACACCTGCATGCAATATGTCGAGAAGGGCTTCGTTTGCGCCAGCGTCGAGTACCGCCTCGCCAAGGCCGCCCTCGCTCCGGCGGCGGTCGAGGACGTTCTCCAGGCCGCGCAATGGTTCTCCAAGAACGCCAGGAAATACAACGTCGACCCTAAGCGCATCGTGGTCACGGGCGACTCCGCCGGCGGCCACTTGTCACTGATGGTAGGCATGACCCCCAAATCTGCCCGGCTCGGCCCGCCTGCGCATGTCGCCGCCGTCGTCAACTTCTACGGCATCACCGACGTCGCCGCCCAGCTCTCCGGCCCCAACATGCGCCAGTATGCCGTCACCTGGCTCCCCGAGCAGCCCGGCCGCCTCGCGCTCGCCCAGCGCGTCTCGCCGCTCACCTACGTCCGCAAAGACGTGCCGCCGATCCTCACTTTCCACGGCGACGCCGACCAGACCGTCCCCTACGAGCACGCCGTCCGCCTCACCAACGCCCTCAAAGCCGCCGGCGCCGACGCCCGCCTCGTCACGGTCCCCGGCGGCCGCCACGGCTTCCCCCGCGCCACGCTAGATGATCTGTTTCCACAGATCTGGGCGTTCCTAAAGGAGAAGGGCGTCCTGCGTTGATCCGGTTTTCATCCGTGTTGATCTGTGTTCATCTGTGGTTTCATCTCCCCGTGTACGTCACCCACATCGGCGACACCCACACGATCTCTCCGTTCTCCTGTTCGCCGCGCACGTAGTAGTAGCTGGCCCTGCCCGGCTGTGCCGCATTGTCCTCCCACGTGAACGCCACCTCCGCCTTCCCCGGCTCGGTCGCGTAAACGTACCGGTTGTCCTTGATCACCCGCACCCTCGCGAACGGCGCCGTGCCCCACAGCTTCACCTCGAATCGTGGCCGCTCGGCGGTGGAAAACGCGTCGCCCATCATGTGGCTCCCGCTGCGGAAATCGGCCAGGACGTTGTCGGTCGCGCCGTACGTATGCCGCTTCTTGAAGCCGTCGAGCACCGCCTCGCGCGTCGCGTCCTTCACCCAAACATTGCTGTAGCTGATGTGAGTGGAGACGTGATCCGAGCTTGCCTCGAAGCTCATCTTGTAGCCCATCTCGAGCGCCAGGTTCACGAAACCCTTCGGCCGCCACCCGCCGATCGAGTCGTTCGCCGAGTTCGCGCGCGGCGCGTCCGGCCTCTCGTAATCCTGCCGCAGGCCCTGGTAAATCTCGACCACCGGCTCCACCTGCGGATCGTTGTCGCGCCAGTCGGTTCCCATGTTGGTGGCGCTGGTGTGCGAGCCGACGATGCCATTAAAGTATTTCAAGTACCTATAAAGCATCTGCGTATCCGGGGCGTGGCCGCTCGAGTCCGGGTCCATCTTCGGCAGCCGCGGCAGCGGCCGCACGCCGCGCTCGACGAAAATCACGTTGCGGTGCCCCTCCGGATACGGCACGCTGCGCTCGTAGCTGAACATCGGTGAAAAATGGCCCGGCGCATAAAACACGTCGGTCAGCTTCTGGATGATCCACCAGGAGTACTCCCGCCCGCCGCCATTGTCGTGATCGCAGCAGCCGACCCAGTCGAGCGAGGCCGCGTCCAGAATGTAGCGCCACTGGTCCAGGATTGTGCCGTCGTTGCCCCCGTCCATCGAGATTTCGCTGTGCCGGTGAAACTCGCCGCGTACCAGCCGCAGCCCGTCCGGCGTGCGATACTCGCGCATCCTGGCCACTGCCGCCCGCTCCGCCTGGTCCACCGGCTGCGGCCCCGCCACC
>DASQHK010000199.1:0-4756 GCA_035632135.1 Bryobacterales bacterium | reverse complement strand
TTTCTATTCGGCAGCAGAGGCGGTTTCCATCGGGCTGCGCAAGCCGAGCGACCGGGCGGGTGAAATTCGAGTCGTTGCAATCGAGGGCTGCGATCGCAGCGCCTGCGGCGGCACGCACGTGCGGGCGACCGGCGAGATCGGGCCGATTTTGATCCGGCGCCTCGACCGCGTGCGGGGTAACGCGCGCGTGGAGTTTGTGTGCGGCGGGCGGGCCGTGCGGCAGGCGCGGGCGGATTACAACGCGCTGGCCGGGATCGCGCAATTGTTTTCGGCGCCGCTCGAGCAGGTGCCGGCCCTGGTGCGGAGCCAGGCCGAGGCCGCTAAAAGCGCCGACAAAACGCGGCAGAAGCTCGAGGCCGAGCTGGCCGTTTGGAAAGGCCGCGAGCTGTACCAAAACACGCCCGCCGATGCGCAAGGACGCCGCGTGCGCCAGGAAACGCAGCCCCGCGGCGCCATTGAGCCTTGGCGCGCCCTCGCGCAACAGTTCACCGCCGCCGGTCCCGGTGCCGTGTTTGTGCTCGCCATCCGCGAGCCGCCGGCGGTGCTGTTGGCTGCCTCCGCCGATCTCCATCTCCACGCCGGCGACATCGTAAAGGCCGTGGCCCAGGCGCTCGGCGGGCGCGGCGGCGGCAATGCCCAAATCGCCCAGGCCAGCCTGCCGGAGGCCTCGGCGGCCAAGGCCGCCCTTGACCAAATCCTCGAAAAATTGAGACATTGAGGTCTGCGAGGTCTCGATGGCCAAATTTCTGCTTGGCGTCATCGCTGGAATTTTCCTCTGCGTGTTCCTGGCGGTGATGGTTGTTGTCGTCGCGGCTTCGCTCTCGGCGCGCGCGCCCAGCGTGGCGCAGGATTCCACGCTGGTGCTCGACCTGGGCGGCGCCATCGTCGAGCGCAATCCGCCCACCGTGCCCAGCTTCCTGTTGCAGCGCGGCCCCAAGCCGACGCTGAAAGAGATCCACGACATTCTGCAAAAGGCCGCCGCCGACCGGCGCATCAATGCCCTGGTCCTCGAGCCGCACGGGGTGCAAGGCGGCTGGGCGACCATACAGGAGATCCGCGAAGATCTGGAAGCATTCAAGAAATCGAAGAAGCCGCTGCTCGCCTTTCTGCAAGTAGCGAGCGCGCGCGACTACTACCTGGCCACGGCCGCCGACAAGATTTACGTCGCGCCGCAAAGCATGCTCGACGTGAAAGGCTTCCGGATCGAGGCCATGTTCCTGAAAAACACGCTGGGCAAGCTCGGCGTAGAGGCTGATTTCCTGCACATCGGCAAGTACAAGGACGCCGCCGAGCCGCTCACCGAGGAAAAGATGACCGACGCGACGCGCGAGGTCCTCAACTCGGTTCTGGACGCCGTGCTTGCGAATTTCGTGAACACCGTGGCCGCGGGGCGGCGCCTGCCGCCCGAGCGGGTGCGCGCTGCGCTCGACGATGGGCCGTTCCTCTCCGGCGAGGCCGTGAAGGCGGGCCTTGCCGACGAAACGCTCTATGAGGACCAGGTTTTCGATGCGGTGAAGAGGCTGACCGGCGTGAGGTCGGTCAAGAAGCTCAAGGCCGAGAGTTATAACAAGGTGAGCCTGGAGTCGCTGGGCCTCGCCGGCGGCAGCCGTATCGCGCTGGTCTACGCGGTGGGCGACATCCTGGAGGGCGAGGACCAGGTGAGCCCGCTGGGCGGCGAGCAAAGCATGGGCGGCGACACCATGGCGCGTACGCTCCACCAGGTCGGCGACGACAAGAGCGTCAAGGGCGTGATCGTGCGCATCGATTCGCCCGGCGGCGATGTCTTCGCCAGCGATCAGATCTGGCGCGAGATGAGCGTGCTGCACTCGAAAAAGCCGGTCGTCATTTCCATGTCGGACATGGCGGCGTCGGGCGGCTACTACATGGCCATGACCGGCGACCCCATCCTGGCCTACCCGGAGACCTATACCGGCTCCATCGGCGTAGTCCTCGGCAAGCTGAACCTGCACGGCCTGTACGACAAAATCGGGGCGAAGAAGGAAATCCTTTCGCGCGGAAAATACGCCGAGATCGATACCGACTACCGCAACTTCAATCCCGCCGAGCGGCAGAAAGTCCTGGACGGCATGAACGCCGTGTACCGCGACTTCATCGCTAAGGTCGCCGCCGCGCGGCATCGCAAGCCGGAAGAGATCGAGCCGCTGGCCCAGGGGCGCGTGTGGCTGGGCGAGCAGGCCAAGCAGCGCGGCCTGATCGATGAGATTGGCGGCTACGACCGCGCCATCACCCTGATTAAGCAGCGCGCGAAGCTGAAGCCGGAGGATAAGGTGACGCTCGTGCCCTACCCGCCCGAAAAAAAACTGCTTGATATCCTGATGTCCAAACTGGGCGGCGTAAACGATGAGGACGCCATCATGGAGACGCTCGCGCGACGACTCGGCGCCGCCGTCCCCTGGCGGGCGCTCCTGCACGGCGGCATGCTCAAAATCGCTCCGTACACCCTGAACGTGCAGTGACGCGTTCGCGCGTCCGCTCCTGTAACCGATTCCGAGCCGCGCGCGTTAGCAAGCGGTATTTGAGCTTTTTCAGTCTAGGCAAAGGGGGGCGGCATGGAAAAAGCCGGTGGCAATCGTCGGTTGGCGCTGGCGCTGCTGCTGGCCTTTGGAGCAGCGCTGCTCTGGTCGCTCATCAAGCCCAAAGATCTCTTCACCTGGTTCCTGGAAGTTGCCCCGGCCCTGATCGGCGTCGTCATCCTGGTCGCCACTTACAAGCGGTTCCCCTTCACCTCCCTGGCTTACGTAATCATGTTCGCGCACGCGCTGATTCTGATCGTGGGCGGCCATTATACCTACGCGGAGATGCCGCTGTTCAACTGGATCCGCGACACGTTTCACCTCGCCCGCAACGATTACGACCGGCTGGGCCATTTCTTCCAGGGCTTCTCGCCGGCCATCGTCAGCCGGGAGGTATTACTAAGAACTTCACCGCTGAAACGCGGCGGATGGCTGTTCTTCATCGTGATCTGCATTTGCCTGGCGATCAGCGCCACTTACGAGCTGCTCGAGTGGCGCGTGTCAGTGGCGATGGGGGCGTCGGCGGACGCCTTCCTGGGCACGCAGGGGGATCCGTGGGACACGCAGTGGGACATGACCTGGGCACTCATCGGCGCCGCCGCGGCGCTGCTCCTGCTAGGCAGATTGCATGACCGATATCTAGACCGGCTGGCGCGCTCTAACTGAGCTTCTGGAAAGCGCCGAGGTTCCACTGCGCTTCCGGCGTCACCTCGACGTTAGATGCTTTCTCGTAAGTCCTCTGCACTTCCGCGGCGGAAACCGTATCGCCCGCGGCATCGACCGCGCCGGCGAGCACGACGCGGCGCGGCGCGAGCGACGCAGCGATCTCCGGCAGATCGGTGTGCTCGAGCACGTGCGGCAAGAAGTTGGCGAAGGGATACCGGTATTGCTCGGTCTCGACGATGCTGCGGAACGAAACCAGGCCGCCCGAGAGGTAGAGCGACTCAATGCCGGGGTCGAGGGCGGCGGCAAACAGCGCCGGCACGGTCATCTTTTCCTGCGCGGCAATGACAATGTGCCGGCCGGTGAGCGCAGGATGATGGCGCAGCGCGCTCGCCACGGCCAGAACGTCCGCGACGCGCTGGCCGAGCAACGGCTTGCCCAAGATCAGCGAACCCCAGGCGTAGTCATCCTCCACCTCGTGCGAGCGGGCGTAACGCGCCGAGCCGCGGCCAAACTCCGGCAGCAGATCGCCCACGCCACGCAAGTCGGGCACGCAGACGGCCAGGCCCTCCGCCGCAAGTGATTGATAAAGCTCGCCTTCGTGCCACCGAACATTGTGCCCGGCCGGCTCGAGCGAGATAACAACCGCCTTCAGCAAATTGGCTTTGTTCGGTAAAAACAGCCACGCCGGCAGCCCGACCCTGGGCGCGGACGGGATGTCCAGGACCTCGATCCAGACGCCCCGCGAGGGCACTCGGCGCAGCACGCTGGCGGGGGCGGCCGGCCTGCGATCCAGGGCCAGCAGGCGTTCGAGCGGCGCAGGCGTCAGCTTCGCGGTGACCACACGCGCTTTCACCAGCGACCACGGCGTTTGTCCGTGGAAGCTCCGCACCACGTTGCCCGATTCGGCCACCCACAGCGTTTCATCAGGCTCGGGCTTGGTTTCGGGCTCCTCGCGAATGGGGTCCGTTTCGTTCTTGAGCCACCGCCGGAACCAATTGTAGACCTGCAGCCGCGAATCGTAGGAGAGCCCGTGCGGCAGCGGCGTGTCGCTCCAGGCGAGCTGGTCGGCCTTGCCGAGCACCGTGTAAACCTTCTGCAGCTTCTGGAACTCCTCCCATCCATTGGCAATGTAGTTGGAAGAATAGGTCCCGAAGTAGTCGTGATCGCTCACGCTGATGAGCAGCGGCTTGGGGGCGAAGGGATACAGAGTGTCCCAGCGGTCGTAGCCAAGCGGCCCGGAGCCGACAAAGTCCTGCTCGGCGTCGTCGGTCGAGCCGGGCGGGTTGAAGCTGGCGCAGGCGACGTTCTCGGTATTGCCGCTGCATACCACAGCCGCCGCCAGGCGGTCGTCGGCCGCGAGCAACAGCATCGTCAGCGTCCCGCCGCCCGACTGCCCCGTGGAAGCCAGACGTTTGGGGTCGGCCATCGGGTGCGAAGCCAGATAGTCGAGGCTGCGCATGGCGTCCCACACTTGCAGCCGCGAGCTGGTATCGCCCAGCAGCAGCATCTGCCGCCCCGGCAGCGAGTGCTCCTCGTCGGCAGAGAACAGGCGCGTG
>DASQHK010000198.1:0-9353 GCA_035632135.1 Bryobacterales bacterium | reverse complement strand
CCAAAACAAAGCCATAGCGTCCCGGTTCGCTGCATCAAGTAGAGGGGATCGTGCGCCGCTTGCGGCTGCATTAGCCGCATGTAGTCGCTCGAAAAAAACAGCGCCGATCCTCCCAGCAACAAATCGAACGCCGCGAGCGGGCCGATAACGATCCAGCAGCGAGCCATCGCGTGGCGATCTTTGGCAGGATTTTGCATTTCGCTATTAGGGCAGCCGACTGGCCGTCGGGTCAGGCCACAGCCGGTCTGGCAACAAGGCCCGTCCTTTTCCGCTGCGCCAGATCTTCACCGAACTGCTCCAACTCCCGGTAGGCCTCCTCTGGCGGTCCATAGTGCTTTTGCACAAAACCGTCCAGCCACTTCGGAAGCCCGGCCTGGTGGTAAATGAGATAAAACCACAGCGAGAAAAGCCGCGAAGGCTCCCAGCCGGTGTGCACGAAAGCCCTTGCGCCCACCACGTTGCCTCCGCACTTTTCGAGCCACCGCACCACCATCGCCTGGCTTCTCCGCCAAGCCCCGCGGGCCACATTCACCGCGGCTACGTCTCGTCCTTCGAAGATCGCGCGGTTGGCGGCGTCCAAGAAAACCGCTTCCACCGGCGCGGCCATTCCGACCAGCCAGGTCGGCGACTCCACCACGATCAGGTCGTAGGTGTGGTCAGCCGGAATTCCCAGTGGCTTGATGCGCGCCGGCCGGCGGAAAAACGTCCGGACCACAATCCGCACGAAGTCCAGGAGCGACATCGGAAAGTGAAAGATCTCTTCCTCGGCTTGGACGTAGCGAATGTCGGCCTTGTAGCCGCTCCTCTCCAGGCCCGCCTGGACGCGTTCCAAACTGCGCCGGCCGTTCCCTGTCAGCGAGAACCCCAGAAGCAGCGCCTGATACGTTGGCGGGCGACTCAATCCCGTAAAAACGTCTCCGCTGTTCAAGGCCGAAAGATCCGCGCTCAGCAGTTGAATCAAGAACAAGAAGAAAATCACCACGTACACGGCGTCCCACGCACCGAATGTCAGGTAGAACCAGTGGAGTTGCCCGAACACGAAAGCGTAAAAGGTGAAGAAAGCGTAGATCCCCTTGCCCACGATCCCCACCACGAGCAAGTTCACGTTTTGTTCCGGATTGAGAAACACCAGAAAAGCCAGCACGCCGACCGTAAAGGAGAAGCCGGCCACAAAAGCGAAGCTCGCCATGTCTCTCGGCAGCGGAACTCCCAATAGCTCGAACAAAGGACGGTAGAACAGAAGGAGAAAGATGTTGCCCAGGCCGTTGGCCAAAGCGGTAAGCAGGCACAAATAGCGAAACACGTTCCGGGGCAGGGGAACAAATTGCTGAAGCCACGCCATGGCTCATTCCTTTCAGGGAAACCGCTCGGCGAACCTCTCGGCGAGCGCGGCGATGGTGAGCGACGGGTTCGGGCCGATCGAGGTCGGTATGATGCTGCTATCGACTACGAACAGCCCGGGGTGACCGAACACCTCGCCGGTCCTCGAATCCACCACGCCGTCCCGCTCCGTTTCTCCCATCGGGCAACCGCCCAGCGGGTGCACGGCGATGTACTTGGTCAGGCGGCTGAGCGGGTTCTCCTGAAATCTCCCCCCCAACTCACTCGACAGCCTCTGCATGGCGTCGCGCGCCCGCTCGAGATGCAGCCGGCTGGGACCGCTATCCCAGTTCAGATAGATGTCGCAGTCGTCTTTCCAGTCAAGCGTGCCCCCGCGTGCGCGTGCGGGACGCAATGTAATCACGCCCGTCGACCGGTCTCTCCCCATTGCCAAAAAAATCATCGTGCGGCTCACCAGGCTGCTCTCGTGGAACAAGAGCGGGCCCAAGTCGTCGCCGACATTGACCTGGCGTTGCCGCACGAAGCCCTCAAGGTAGCGCCACAGTCCTCGCAGCGCGGCCACAATCGATCCCGAGGATGGCCTTGCTCCCGTCAGGTACCAGGCCAGCATGTTCGGGATGCCCGCATCCTCGATATACAGCCCGTGGGGAAATCCGTCCGGATAGCGGGCGTGAAAAAAGCGAATAGCGCCGGTAATGACCGGGCCGGTGCTGGGATAAACCGGGTCGGAGCTGTCGAAGCAAAGACCCAGCAGGTCGCCGTTCTCGGACCACTTCGTACCCAGCGTCGCGCTCAGGCGGCTAAGCGCCCCGCTGTGCTTCATACGCAGAAGGAGTTTCGGCGATCCGAGCGATCCCGCGGCCACCACCACGTAATTCGCTTCGATTTTTTCGAATTGCTTCGGGTTCCTGGGGTCGCTGTAAACCACCGTGTAGCCGGAGCCCTCCGTCGCGGGCAGGATGGCCCGCACCTCCGCGTGGCAGCGAATGTCAGCGCCGCAGCGCGCCGCCCGAGCCAGGTAGTTCAAATCCAGGGTGTTTTTGGCGTGGTAGTTGCACCCGATGTTGCATTCCCCGCACATCACGCAGGCCGTTTGCATCACGCCCTGCGCGTTGGGCCTCTGTTCGCCCGGCCGCGGCCCAAATTGAATCGCCAGGCTTGGCCATTCTAGCTGGGCCGCCGGGTGACCCACGGCGTGGCCGGACAGCCGCCGGTAAGCCTTCTGCAACGCCTGCGTTTTCGGTGTCTGAGCGTAAGGCCAGCTCGGCTCATCGACCGGGTAAGGCCGCGCCTCCATCATGCGCAGGACTTTCTGATAGTACGGGTCAAGCGTCGCACGGCGGATGCCGCACGGCCAGCCTTCAAAAAACTCGGCCGGCATTTCGTACAGCACGTTGGAGTAAATCAGCGACCCGCCCCCCAAGCCGCTGGCGGTCAGAACATCGATATCGGTTTCCGCGAAAGACCGGTATTCAAGCAGCCCGAACATCCCCTTTTCGGGCTCCCAGAACGCCTCGCGCAACTGATCGGGCCGGCGGGGAAATTCATTGAACCCATAACGCCGCCCGCGCTCCAAAACACAAACCGAACAACTGCCACGCTCGGCCAGGCGACACGCCAGCACGGAGCCGCCAAATCCCGATCCAACTACCACGACGACCGCTTTGTCCGCCATGGCGTACCCAGCACCTTCCATTTGGCCTACAGAATAACAGATCCGGGGTCTGCCGCCGGCGTGGTTTTCCGAGCAGCCGGGCGTGGCATCGTCCGCTACGATGATCCGCTCAAGCGGGGGTTGAGCGCGTCCCGTTCTGGCAGGAAGACGCGCCGATTTTTCCTGACCGCATTCTGGACTTTCAACCCTGGAGAGATAGCGTCCACACTACAGCAAATCCTCGCGGCCCCGCCGCTCCAGAATTTTGACAACCGCACCCACTTCCTGCGCCCGGTCGCGCGGCACCACCAGCAGAGCGTCCCCGCTCTCAACCACAATCACGTCGTCGATGCCGACCACAGCCACCAGCTTTCCCGGCGCATCGACGTAGCTGCCCGTGGCTTTGTGAAACAGCGCCTCGCTGCGGGCCACGTTGCCATCCCGATCGTGGGGCAGCAGCTCGTAGACCGCCTTCCAGCTTCCCACGTCATTCCAGCCGAGGTCGCCGCACGGGAAGCCCGTGATGCCCGGCGCTTTCTCGAGCACTGCATAGTCGATCGAGATGTTCTCGCAAAGCGGGTATTGAGCCGCCAGCGTTCGCGCAAACCGGGCCTCTCCGGGCCGGCCGCGAATCCGCTGCAGGGCCGCGCCCGTGGGCGGCAGAAATTGCTCGAGCGCCCGGTTGATCACCGCAGCCTTCCACACGAACATACCGCTGTTCCAGTAAAAATTTCCGCGCCGCAGAAAACGCTTCGCCGTGGCCAGGTCGGGTTTTTCGCGAAAGCGCGTTACCGGCAACGGGGTGGCGCGCTGCGGGGCTCTACCGTGCGGGCCGGCCGCGCTTGCAAACTCGATATAGCCGTAGCCAGTCTCCGGCCAGCGGGGCTCGATTCCCAGGACAACGAGCCGGTCCTGTTGCGCCGCCCGCGCCGCCCGCCGCAGCACGCTGCGAAAAGCCGCCTCCCGCGCGATCACGTGATCCGCCGGAAACACCCCCATTACAGCGTCCGGGTCCCGCTCCAGCAGGATGCGCGCGGCCAGTCCGATGCACGGCGCCGTGTTCCTCTGCGCCGGCTCGGCAATCACCTGTTCCGGAGGGATCTGGGGAAGCTGCCGCACGATCTCCTCGCGCAGATAGATGTTAGTGATGATAAGGAAACGCGCGGGAGGAACCAGTGGCCGCAATCTTTCGTAGGTCTGCTGGATCAGCGACTGCTTCCCCAGCACCGGCAGCACTTGTTTGGCCCGCGCCTTGCGGCTGCGCGGCCAGAACCGCGTGCCCCGGCCCCCTGCCAGGATCAGCGCCCAGAAGTGCGGCAATGCGCGCGAGCCCGCGCCGCCGCCGTCCGCCGGCCCCCTGCCGCGGGCCTGGTGCGGCTGTTTGGAAGCGGTAGGTTGACGCGTCACTAGGGGTTTAGATGGTAGCCGTGAATGAGCCGGAAAGTCCGCCGCCACCGCGTCTTGGAGAAGAAGTTGAGCGCCAGGTCCTTGGCGTGGTCCATGCCGATCAGCGGGCTCTGCAGTTGCTCGGTCGGCGCGTCGTAGGACCAATAAATGACCAGCGGCTTGCCAATAATGTTTTCCCGTGGCACGAAGCCCCAGTACCGGCTGTCGAGCGAGAGGTCGCGGTTATCGCCCATGGCGAAGTATCTTCCCGGCGGCACCACCACTTCGCCGTTCACCACGTTGTGCTCCAGCATGTCGAGCGCCGGCTTGTAAACCAGCGTGTTGGGCGTGGAGGGGAAATTATCGCGGTAGGAATCGATGTATTCCGTCTTGTTGAACTTATATGGCTCGAGCACTTCCTTGCCATTCAGGTAAAGCTGCTTGTTGCGGAGCCGGAGGTGGTCGCCGGGAACGCCGATCGCCCGCTTTACAAACGTCTGCTTGATGTCGATCGGGTAGCGGAACACGATGATGTCGCCGCGGTGAACCGGCTCATAGGGCAGCAGGTGCTGCATAAGCGAGCCGCCCGGCGCATAGGCGAGCTTGTCGACGATCAGGTGGTCGCCGATCAGCAGCGTGTCCTCCATCGAGCCAGTGGGGATCACGAACGCCTGCATCAGCGTCGTGGTGCCGAACAGCAGCAGGATGATCGTGATGGTCCACTCGGCGATTACGCCGCGCGGCGGCTCCGGCTGCGGGGGTTTTTCCGGAGCCTTGCCCGCGGAGGTGTCTGCGACCGCGGGTTTTCCTGTATCCATATTTGTAGCCAACTTTCTAGTGTAGCCGACTTTGCGGCTGTTGGCGGCGGGAGTCTGCGGCCGCCATGCCACCAGGATTCGCCGCGGCAGCACTCCACCCGGCAAGCCGCTCGGTTCCGGCAGTGACACCAAGCGCCGCTACCGCGATCCAAAGCGGCCAAGCGGGGATTTTCATCTTAATGCTTTTGGTATTGTAGCGCGGCGCCGCGTCCGTGGCGGGCGTGCTATTTTTGCAGCCGGAAATCGACCCCGCGTTCCCGGTTCAGCCGGGTGGTGAAATCCAGGTCCACCTGGTCGAGAGAAATCTGGTTGTGCGCGTTGCTGGTGGTCAGGTAGTGCAGCGTGCCATCCTCCACCCAGTAATCGGTCGCCGAGTAAATCGAGGCGTTCTTAAGGGCGATCAGGTAGACCGGTTTGGCCGCCGGCGTTGCCGGAGACACCTCCACATATCCATCGTTGTCGTGCGGCGGCACGGTGTAAATCACCGGCCCTTGCGGCGCTGCGGTACTCGTCGAGCGATCGGGCTCGCTCGGCACCACGTAGATTACTTGCGGAGGCTGTGGCTCCCCGTAGCCCTGGCCATACGGCGCCCCAGCATCCGGCTGCTCCAGGTAAGGCGCCGGGTAGGGCTCTCCGTAGTAGCCGCCCCCATATCCTCCGTAGACCGGCACGCCGTAAGGGACCACGATCACGTTCGACCGCCGGCCGAAACGCCGGAAGCCGTTCCCCGAGCCCGTGCCGAACCCGCTCACCGTGCCCTGCAGCCCCGTGGCAAAGCCCGGCTGCACGATGCTGAACGGGCTGTAAGTGCCAGGGGCGTGGCCTGTGCCCGGGAACACGACGTTGCCGAAGCCCGAGCTTGATCCGTATACGTTGGGAACGTAGCCATAAACCCCTACGCTCGCCGGGGACCCGCTTCGACCCGCCGGCGCCGAGCGCGGCGCGTAAGTCGTGGCCTGCCCGCCTCCACTCGACCGCGCCCCCGCTGCGGGCGCAGCCCCGGGCGCGGCCCCGCCGCCTCCCCCATGGCCGCCGCCAGAACGGCCGCCGATGCCGCTAACACCGAAGCCTCGCTGTCCGAAAGCCGCAAAGCAGAATGAAGCAAACAACATGGCCACCCAGGCGGTCTTCTTCACGGGAGTCTCCTTATTACCAGCTTACCGCTACCGGACCATCCCGACAAGCCCTAATCAATCGGGGAATTTGTAAACGCGGTGAATTTGTGAACGCTCCCAAACCGACCCCAAAACAGAGGCCGGAACCCCTTCTGGCCCCGGCCTCCAGTCCCCGTTGCCGCTAGGTCCCGACCACGCACGGGACCCCGACCGGCACAGCCAGCGGCACAAACGTACCGGGCCGGGGGAACCCAAGAGCGCTCAGGCGCCCCCCGCAGCCTGGCAGCCAGCCGCCCCGGGTTCGTAACGGCTGGCTGCCCCCCGCCCGCCCGCCACTGTGGCCGCCGGGCTCCGAAGACGGGGCAGGTCCGGACGCCGCGCCACCCGGGAATAGCCGCGCCACCCGCGGCGACTCCGGACGCACCAGCCGCGTCGTGAAGTACTCGCGCGGCGGATACAGTCCATAGGGCTCCAGCTCGTAAAACACCTGGCCCAGGGTTTCCTGCACCCGGTAAATGGCGTGAAAGAAGCGCCCCCGGTCGAGTCCCAGCCGGCGGCAGCACAGCTTCCAGTCGGCGCCCAGCAGGAAATGGTAGCTGAACACCCGGTAATGAAACGGATCGAGCGCCCGGCGGCTGACGAGGTGGAAATCGGCGGCGTACTCCTCGTCCTTGCGCGACCACATCAGCCGCCGCTCCTTGCCGCCGAAGTGCTCGAACGACACCCGGCTCATGTATTTCTCTTTCTCCACACAAAGACGGAAGCGCGCGTAGCAGGCGCGGAATATTGCCCTTAAAACACAGGGACAAGGGATAATTCGTCCACCTTTTTCTCGCTTTGCCCCTTCGCCGCCGCAAGCCGAACACGAAAGGCGCGCGAGCGAAAGGACGTCGGACCGGCTCCACTCCATGCGATTCTCCTAATAGTTCCGGGGTCTTCACGCCCCCCGGACGCTGCCTCAGAGTACCGTGCCACGGCTCGGGGTCAAGAGGCGGCATCCAAAAATCTCAAAAATATTTCGCTATTTTTTTAATAATAGGCGATAATTTTATAAGATTATTTAGCTCAATGCGATACGCACATGCAAGCATAATGCAAGAAAAATACGAAAAGAATTGCCGGCCAACCTGCGTGCGGAGTTGCCTGCACCCTATTTCCGCCTGTTATACAGCAGACCTATGACTTTCCACGAACTCTCCCGCCGCTTGCTCGACTTGCTCAATCAGAAGGTGGGCAGCGGTGAAATCAGCCAGCGCCGCCTGGCGCGGCTCACCGGGTTTACGCAGCCTCACATCCACAACGTGCTCAAAGGGGCCCGCAGCCTGCATCCCGAGCTCACCGACGCCTTGCTCCGCTGCCTCAACCTGTCGGTGGCGGATCTGCTGAACGACCGCTCGGGCGTCGCTCACCAGAGGGTGGCGCTGTGGCGGGGCGCCCTCGGCCCGCGGCACGGGTTTCCCGACCGCGTCGATCGCGCTACCCACCTCCAGTTGCCCGCCTCTTTTCTCGCGCGTTTTACACAGCCGATCCTGCTGCGCCTGTCGGCTGACGAGGACACCATGGCCCCTCTGGTCGAGCCTGCCGACCTGGTTCTGCTCGACCGCGCGGAAGCCGGCCGACGCCACCCCGTCTTCGGTTCCATCTATGCGCTGTCTCTGTCCGGCCAGGGCGCCGTTTGCCGCTGCCAGCGTGTTGGCAGCGCTCTCGTCCTGGTGGCCGAAAACGGTCGCCGCTCCCCGCCTATTCCGGACTACGTGCCGCTCGCCCGCCGCGACATTCTCGACGTCGTGCGGGGTCGCGTGGTCTGGGTTTGCCGCGAATTGCCTCCCCCGGATTCGGTATAGTGGCCGATTTGCTATAGTCAAACGAGGGCCAGCCTCCGCCGAAAGGTCCCCCCATGAAACCCCTCACCCGCGCGGCCGTGCTGGGAGCAGGAACCATGGGCTCCCGCATCGCGGCCCACTTGGCCAACGCAGGCATTCCCTCCCTGCTGCTCGATCTCCCGGGCCCGCCGGAAGACCGCAACCGCCTCGCGCGCCTCGGCCGCGACGCCGCCCTGCAGCAAAAGCCCCCGGCCTTCTTTCTGCCCGACAGCCAGGCCCTGGTCAAGCCCGGCAATTTCGACGACAACTTCGCCGAACTGGCGGCCTGCGACTGGATCATCGAAGCCGTCGCCGAAAACCTCGACGTTAAGCGGTCTGTGCTCGAGCGCATCGAAAAAGTCCGCGCCCCGCTCTCCGTTGTTTCCACCAACACCAGCGGCATTCCGGTCGCTTCCCTCGCCGAAGGTCGCAGCGACGACTTTTGCCGCCGCTTTCTCGGCGTCCACTTCTTCAATCCGCCGCGCTATATGCACTTGGTCGAGGTCGTCCCCGGCCCCGGCACGCTGCCCGAGGTGGCCGGCTGGATCACCGAAATCTGCGACCGGCGACTTGGCAAGGGCGTGGTCCACGCCAACGACACGCCCAACTTCATCGCCAACCGCATCGGCACGTTCGCGTCGGCTGTCGTTTTCCGCCTGCTGGAGCGCGATGGTTTCAGCATCGAGGAGGTCGACGCGCTCACCGGCCCGCTCATCGGCAATCCCAAGTCCGCCACCTTCCGCACCCTCGACCTGGTCGGCCTGGACGTAGCCGCCCACGTGATCCAGAACCTTTATCAGAACCTGCCCGCCGACTCCCGCCGCGACTGGTTCCGCCTGCCTTCGTTTGTCGAGCGCATGCTCGAAAAAAACTGGCTCGGCGACAAGACCGGCCAGGGCTTCTATCGCCGCGAAAAGAAAGGCGGCGAGAGCGAAATCCTGGCCCTCGACTGGAAGACCCTCGAATATCGCCCGCGCCAAAAGGTGAAATTCCCTTCCGTCGAGCTGGCCAAAAACGCCGAAGACCTTCGCCAGCGCCTGCCCCTGCTCCTCGCCTCCGGCGACCGCGTCGGCAATTTCCTCTGGAGCCTGTTCAGCGAGACGTTTGTCTACGCCGCGTCGCTGGTGGGCGAGATTGCGGACCGCGTGGTTGAAATCGATCGCGCCATGCGCTGGGG
>DASQHK010000197.1:0-2081 GCA_035632135.1 Bryobacterales bacterium | reverse complement strand
AGCGACGGCGCGCGGCGGCGCCTACTCTTTGGCCGACCAGGGCGGGACCACGCCGTTGACGCGCGCATAGGCGATCGACTGGCCCAGGTGCTCGTGCATATGGTCGCCAATGAAGATGAGCAGTCCCTGCATGGTCGTCTCGCGGCCGAAGAACTTGACCGGCTTGTTGAGGTCGGCGTCAGCGGCCGCTTGCCGCAGGTGCTCGAACGACGTCTTCAGCATCTCCTCGACCTTCGGCTTGGCGGTGACGGTTTTCTCGGCGTCGCGGGCGAAGCCGGCCGGGATCGGCACGCCGGCGAAGCGCAGCAGCCCGGCGTTGGCGCCGGCCACGTGGACGAAGACCTCGCTCACCGAGCGCACGCCCTCGGCCGGTCGCCAGGAGTATTTCTCGGCGGGCATGGCGGCAGCGAGGCTGGTGAACTTCTTTTCGGCCTGCTCGACGTCGCGGAGGAAATCGGCGCGGAAGTCGGAAGCGGCCGCGGGCGCCTGGGCCCGCAGAGAAACCGCGCTGAGCGCCAGCGCGAGAGCGGAGACGGCAAAGGATGGGATGCGGATACTCTCTTTGTACTGCGAATGGGGCGGTGGCGCAAACGGAAAGCCGGCTTGCTGCGGCGAAACCGACAGTTTTTTACCGATGTTTCGATTCCGTAGAAACGCCGAGAAATGAAAAAGCTCTGCCCCGGGGGTTTCCCGGAGCAGAGCTTTTGACTCACTGCGCGGAGGCGCCAGGAGGCAAACCACCAAAGCCAACAACCTCAAAAGCCGGGTTCGTCTCACCGGCCGCGACCCCACGTCACCCAATCCCGCTAGTAAGTGAGCATGCCTCCTGCCACTCACTAAACTCCTGGAAACAAACAAGCAGCCGCAAGCGCCGTGCCCGAAATCTACAGTTTTTGGAATTGAGGCTCGCCCGGCAGTCCGAAATTTCAGAATCCACGAGCCGAGGGACGGGGCACTTGGACTGGCGCGGGCCACGCCGCGTACCCGAATCGGCCCTACCGCCCGGCGCACTCGGGCAGCTACAATTTGTTTCGTGACACGCCACGTCGCTGCTCTAAAACCACCCAGGGAAGGAGCGCTGATTCCGTAAAATGCTTACTCGAAGAAACCTGTTGCAGGGAGCCGCCGCGGCGGCTACCCTTTCTTCGCGCGCGCCGGGCCAATCGAGGCGCACGTCCGCTCGCCGTCCCAACGTTCTCATCATCCTGATGGACGATCTCGGCTGCCACGACCTCGGCTGCCTGGGCGCGTCCGATCTCAAGACACCCCACATCGACCGCCTCGCAGCTTCCGGCGTTCGTTTCACCAACTGGTATTCGAACGCCCCGGTTTGCGCGCCCGCCCGCACCGCGCTGATGACCGGCCGCTATCCCCTCCGCGCCGGCATGCCCACCAACGGCCTTGACCTGCCGGAGCGCGAGCAAACCATCGCCGCGCTGCTCAAACCCGCCGGCTACGCGACCGCGCTCGCCGGCAAGTGGCACCTCGGCATGACGCCCGCGACCGTCCCCAACGCACGCGGCTTCGATTATTTCTACGGCTTCCACAGCGGCTGCGTCGACTACTACTCGCACCGCTACTACTGGGGCGAGCCGAAGCGTGTGAATTACCACGACCTATGGCGCAACCGTGAAGAGATTTTCGACAACGGCCGCTACCTCACTGAGCGCATCGCCGAGGAGGCCGTTGGCTTCCTCACCGCCCGGCGCGCGGGCCCGTTCTTCCTGTATTGCGCGTTCAACGCCGTCCACTACCCGATGCACGCCCCGCAAAAATACATCGAGCGCTTTCCGAGCTTGCCTCGCGAGCGACAGATGTACGCGGCCATGCTTGCGGCGGCCGACGACGGCGTGGGACAGATTCTCGGTGCGCTCGAACGCACCGGCGCGCGCGAAAACACGCTCATCTTTTTCGCCGGCGACAACGGCGCCACCACCGAGGCCCGCGCCGGCCTCGGCCAGAAACCCGCCACCGCCGGCAGCAACGCCCCGTTCCGCGGCTTCAAGTTCAGCGTGTTTGACGGCGGCATGCACGTACCCGGCGTTGTGAGCTGGCCGGGCGTGATTCCGGCGGGGCAGCTC
>DASQHK010000196.1:0-6901 GCA_035632135.1 Bryobacterales bacterium | reverse complement strand
TGGTCCAAGGTCCGTCGAGATGGGAAAGCCGGCCCGGCGCGCCCGATTCGAGAGCCTTCAGAAAAGGCTGCTCCTCGAAGGCCGTCAACTGCGCCCAGCTTTTTCCCTGGTCTTTTCCGCTTTTGAGAAACGACAAAGACGGCTCCTGCAGCTTGCTGCCGCTCTCATCGTACCGGGCCGTCTCGCCGGTCAACAGCACGCGCCCGCCGGACCGCACGAACTGTTCCACGCTGTCCGTCAGGCCTTTGTCGAAGTAGCGGGTGCCCGGCAGGATTAGAACCTTATACCGCTCCAGCTCCTTCGGCGTGAGCAAGTCGTCCACAACGACATCGAAAAGATAGTGATTATTGATCAGGTGCCGGCCGATGGTGAACATCGGATCTTCAAACGAAGTGTCCAGCAGGCTCTTCGCCCGCCGGGAATAAACCAGCGCGATTTCCGAATACGTTTGGGAAGGATAGTAGTACCGGTTGTTCGCGTCCAGGAAATGAAAGTAGTGAGAGATCAGAGCCCGGTCGGCGGGGTACTGGAATGCCGTTAGCTGGGGCACGGACATGCCCCCCAAAGCAGCGGCTTCCGCAATGGCGAGGCGGAGGCGAGTGTGGTCGTATTTGTTGATCAACACCGGCTTGCCGGCCATCATGCGACCGGCGTATTTCGCGGTCAGGGTGCTGTCGCCGGCGTTGTGTTCCGCCAGTTTGCTCGTGTTCGCGCCGCCTCCCATGCAAAACCAGATACAGGACTCGCCCTTGCTGTACTCCGAACTGGGGAGAAAACCCTGTTCATCCGTGTATCCGTGGGCGTAGAAGTGCCTCCAGACCGCGACCATGAGGTCCGGCTTGAGCTGGCGGCCATAACCGATGAGTACCTGGTTCACCAGGCCCTTCTGCGATCGCTGGCTGAAGATCTGCGCCTCCGCGCGGAGCGCATCGTTCTGAGCAGTACCCGTCTTCGCGGGCGGTATTTCCATGGGGGAATAAGATTCGACGTTGTCGATCCCGAAGCGCTCCCGGATCTGCTGCGGCGTGAATCGCGCCTGCAGGTATTGCCGAAAGGCTTTCTGGCAATAGGGGCAGGCGCAATTCAAGCGATAGCTGTAAAAACCCGTGATGCCATCGAGTCCCAGGCCGATGGCGGTTTTGACCATGGCTTTGAGCGCGGCTTGCCAGTTGGGATTGTTCGGACAACCCCAGTACTTGTTCAGATCGTGCAGCCCTTTCAGCCGCGCATCTTCCTTGGGCGTCATCATGATGGGGCGCCCGTCGCCATAGCGCTGGATGTAGTCGAAAGGGTCGGCGCTCGGTCGCGGCCCCAACACCGACTCGTCCCAGCGGTGCTTGATGAAATCGAACCAGCCGCGCTCCTTGCCCTCGGCCGGGTCACCGAACAGATACGACATGCTGAAATGGCCGTTGACCTTGATGCCCTTGGCGTGGGCGCGCCGGATAAAATCACGGTAGTAGTCGTAATTGGCCTGGTAGCCCTCGCGTGGAATGGGGTGCCAGTTTTCCCGGCCGGGGCTGTTGGCCATGCAATAAAGGATCGGCCCGAAAAAGCCTACCTGCATGAATTGGACTTTGGCCTCCCCGGCCCAGTCCAGATAGCCCGGCTCGTCATACCCGCTCCAATGGATCAGCGCCCGCTGGATTCCGTAATCTCGCTTCTCCAGGAACCGGCTCCCCTCGGTGGGCGCCGAAGCCTTGCGGCCTCCGCCGCACCCCACCCACAAAACGAACAGCCAAACGACCAACGAAGCTTTCCCCCAGTTCATAAGCAAAAAGCTCCCCCTGTTGAGCCGGGATTTGGGTTCTTCAGCACGGTTGAGTGTACACCCAAACGCCATCCTTTTGATCCCGCAACGTGCAATTGTTGGCGCCGGGAGTCGCCCTCGGCTCAGCGGAGGGCCCGCGTTGCCAGGAGCGGCTGAAGGCTTGTAAATTGGGAGAGGGAGTTTGCGTCTGCCCATGTTTTTTCTGACCGTTTACGGCATCTACCTGCTCTCCAACCTGCTGCTTTACAGGAAACTCCGGCGCAGTTTGGAGGTTTGGTTTCCGGCGACGCCGGTGAGCCGTCTCCGGACGCCGCTCGTTCTTTTCTTCGTCGCCATCAATGCGCCGCTGCTGGTAGCGGCAGCGCTGGGACGCTTCGGCTGGAGCCTGGAGCACCAGCCGGAATGGCTGTTGCGCTGGTATTTCTATCCATCGCTGGCCTGGTTTGCCATGCTGGTGGGATACTTCCTGGTCACGGCGCCGAAGGACTTGGTCCTCGGAGCGGCCCGCGGGGCGCGGTGGGCCTATCGAAAGCTGATCCCGGCCGAGGAGAGCGCCGCGTTTTCGCCGCAGCGGCGGCAGTTCTTGGCCGGTGTGGCTCCGGTGCTGCCTTCGGCGCTCTTGGGGGCGGCGGTTTACGGCGTGTATGGCAACGCCGGAGAGTTGGATGTCTCTCGGGAAGTTTCCGTTGCCATTCCCGGGTTGCCCCGCCAACTCGACGGCTTCCGCATCACGCAGCTTTCCGATCTCCATGTCGGCCCGTACTTGCGGGGCCAAGACCTCAAGCCCGTCGTCGACTCCGCCAATGCCCTCGGTTCGGAGTTGATCGTTATAACCGGTGATATCCTGGATCGCTCGTTGAACTTGCTCGGGGAAGCGGCCGCCGCGCTCGAACCGCTGCGTGCGCCGTATGGCGTCTACGCCATCCTCGGCAACCATGACTATTATTCGGACCAGCGGCGCGGCGGTTATCCGGGCTGCAACCGGCTGATCCGGGGCGTCGAGACGGCCGGAATCAGATTTTTGCGCAATGCGCGCGCCTCGATTGACGTGAATGGCGCTGAATTGCTGCTGGCAGGCCTCGACTGGCTGGGAGCGACCGGCGGCGATCCCAACATCTACCAGCAGCGGCGAACGCGGGAAGCGTTGCGCCAGATTTTGGACGGCAGCAATCCGGCGGCGGTCCGCGTGCTGCTGGCTCATCATCCGCACTCTTTCATGGAGGCCGACGAGTTTGGCATCCCGCTGACCCTGGCCGGCCACACCCACGGAGGGGGCCAAGTGGTGCTGGGCCAGATCGGAGGCGTTCCGATTGGCCTGGGCGCTCTGCGGTTCCGTTACGTTCGGGGCCTGTACCAGGAGCGGGGCCGCTACTTGTACGTGAACCGTGGCATCGGCTACTTCGGAGTACCCATCCGCATCAATTGCCCGCCTGAAATCAGCCGGTTTCGGCTGGTTCGAAGACCGCTCTGACTGCCTGCATGGCGACGATGGTTGCCGCCACGATCCTGGGGAACTGGGAAGAAGCCGGCTCTCGCCCGATCTCCGGTCAGTTGCGCTAGGATTACTCATCCGCCGCAGCCAACGCTGAGGGCTGGATGGAATCCGGACCGACCGGGATGCTCCCAGCATGACCTCAACAACCCCGCCGCCAGCCGGGCCGGAAACTGCGGCCGAGTTGCCGCGCAAGCTCGGCCTTCTCGATTCCACCAGTATCGTCATCGGGACAACGATCGGTGTTGGAATTTTCATTGTGCCCGGTTCCATTGCCCGGGAGCTGCCTTCGGCCAGCCTGATCCTGGCGACGTGGACGATCACAGGCATCATTTCTTTTTTCGGCGCGCTGGCCTACGCCGAGCTGGGCGCCATGATGCCCCACTCCGGCGGCCAGTATGTCTACTTGCGCGAAGCTTACGGGCCGCTGGCGGCGTTTGCCTGCGGCTGGGTTGCGTTTTTCATCACGCAGTCGGGCTCGATCGCCACCGTGTCGGTGGGATTCGGCATCTATCTGTCCTACCTGGCGCCGGGCTGGCCAGCCGTCCGCACGTGGTCTCCGGTCGCCATCATTGCTCTTTTCACGCTCATCAACTATCGCGGTGTGCGAGGCGGAGCGTGGACTCAGAATATCTTCACGCTCCTCAAACTGAGCGGGCTGGCGCTGCTGATCGGGAGCGCGCTGCTAAGCAGGGAGCCGTCGCAGTTGCAGTGGGCGTCAGGCCTGAAATCTCCTTCGGTTCACAGCATCGTGATCGCGATGCTGGGCTGTTTTGTGGCGTTTGATGGCTGGCAATACATTGCCTTCGTGGCCGGTGAGGTGCGCCAGCCGCAGCGTAATATCCCGCTGGCGCTGGCTCTCGGCTGCGGCGCGGTCGTCGCGATCTATTTGCTGGCCAATGTGGCGTACATGAGGACCTTGCCGCTGGACGCCATCGGCGCTACAGAGCGCGTGGCGGCCGCCGCCGCGGAGCGCACGCTGGGGCCCTTCGGCGCGGTGCTCATCACATTGACGATCGTGCTTTCGAGCGCCGGCGCGGCTAATGGCGGGATTCTGACCAGTCCCCGCATCTACTTCGCGCAGGCGCGCGACAAGCTGTTTTTTCAACAGATGGCCACCATTCATCCCCGCTTCCGCACTCCCTCGTTTTCGATTCTGATACAAGGGATCTGGGCGGGCATTCTGGCGTTGAGTGGCTCTTATGAAACGCTGTTCTCCTATGTTCTGTTCGCCATGTGGCTGTTCCACGGCATGACGGTGTTCGGCGTGATCCTGCTGCGGCGGCGCTGTGCGGAGCGGCCGCGGCCTTACCGCATGTGGGGCTATCCGGTCAGCCCGCTGCTATTTTCGGCTTTCGCGCTCTGGTTTGTGGTGAACACATTCTTGACACGGCCGGGACCATCACTAACAGGCACTTTAATCATTGCATGCAGCATTCCGCTGTATTACCTATGGCGAAGGCGAGCGATACCGTAGCGGGCGGAGCAACTCCTCGCTTGAATTGACACCCGGATTCGAAAGTGACTAACGTGAGAGACTAACAGGCTGCTGAAAAAGGGTTCGCGGGTCCGCTTCCTCACGGTCGCGGCTCTGCAAACTGTTGAAGCCGATTCCGCGCCGCGCGCGTTTTCGGCAGCCTGCTAAGGAAGGGGAGTGCGATGACCGTTAGCAGAAGGCGATTATTGCAGTCTCTGGCGCTCACTGGCGGGTACAGCGCGGCGGCTGCAGGGGCAGAGACCGCCATCACCCTGGATGTTCTTCGCGACGTGTCCGTGGCTCACGGAACCAATTTGAGCGACGATCGGCTGCGGGTGGTCAAGCCCGTTCTCGAACACAGCCGCCCTCAGTTGCAGGCCCTCCGTGACTTTGAAATCGACGACAGCGTCGCGCCGACCCAGGGAATCCTGGACAAATGATCCCCGGACTCTGGTCTGAGGTCCTGCGCCATGGCTGCTTCTGAAATCCTGTTCCAGTCCGTTGCCGAGCTGGCGCCGCTGCTCAAGACGCGCAAGCTCTCGCCGGTAGAAGTGGTGCGCGCCTTCCTCGATCGGATCGAAGCCGTCAATCCGAAGGTGAATGCCTTCATCACGGTGACGGGCGAGCAGGCGCTCGAGCAGGCGCGGAGAGCGGAACGAGAGCTCGCCGCCGGCCGTTATCGCGGGCCGCTGCACGGGTTGCCCTACGCCCCCAAGGATCTGCTCGCCACCAAAGGCATCCGCACCACCAACGGCTCGAAGGTGACTGCCAACTGGATTCCGGACTACGAATCTACCGTCACCGCGCGCCTCAACCAGGCCGGCGCCATTCTGATCGGCAAGCTGAACCTCGTCGAGTTCGCGATGGGCAGCCAGCAAAAGGGATTGGTCGGACCGGCCCGCAACCCTTGGGACCTCGCCTATTCTCCCTCCGGCTCATCGAGCGGTTCCGGCGCGGCAGTCGCCGCCGGCATGGTTCCTCTGGCCATTGGAAGCGATACCGGAGGCTCGATTCGGAATCCCGCCAAGAGCTGCGGCATTGTAGGTCTCAAGCCGACCTATGGGCGAGTCAGCCGCTTCGGCGTGACCTCGCTCAGTTGGACACTCGACCACGTGGGGCCGATGGCGAAAACCGTCGGTGACGTCGCGCGCATGCTCCAGGCCATCGCCGGCCGAGACCCGCAAGACCGCGCCTCAGCCCCCGCCCCGGTTCCGGATTACGCCAGAGCGCTCACCGGCAATGTCAAGGGCTTGCGCATCGGCATTCCGACCGAGCATTTCTTCGAGTGGGTTGAACCCGAGACAGATGCCGCCATCCGCCGCGCCCTCTCCCTGCTGCAGGAACAGGGCGCCGTGTTGGTGGATGTCAAGGTGCGCAACGCTGCCCTTGGCAGCACCGCGTCGGCGGTCATTCTCAATTCCGAGGCCGCCGCATACCACGAGAAAAGGTTCAAGGAGCACGCGGATCTGCTCGACCCGCTCGTTCGCGAACGCCTGGAAGTCGCGACATTCAATTCCGCCGTTGACTACATCAAGGCCCTGCGCATCCGTACGATCCTGATGGAGGAAATGCGGCGGGTGTTCCAGACCTGCGATGTGCTGGCGCTTCCGGCCGGCAATCCCGCCCCGAAGCTCGACACCGAGATCGTCGGCACAGATGCCCCCACCGATCCGCCGGCGCCACGGCGCCCCGATACTTATAACATTGCCAACATGACCGGGATTCCCGCCATCGTGCTGCCCTGCGGTTTCACCGCCGGCCCGCCGACGCTCCCCCTCGCCATTCAGTTCTGCGCCAAGCCTTTCGATGAAGCCACGCTTTTCCGGATCGGCCACGCCTACCAATCGGCCACCGATTGGCACAAGCGCAGACCCCCGCTCGGCTGAAGGATCAGAGCTGTCAGCGCGAGAGCTTACAGCTTCTCGGTGCAGAAGAAACCTTTTCGTGGCGCGGTGTAGCGCACGGAAAGATACGGGGTCTCGAGGCGCTTGCCCCCCTCGAACTTCGAGTTAAGGACCGCTTCGAGAACCCCGCTGGTCAGCAGCGTACGCTCCACGGGATAAGGCGGCCGTCCGGTCTCGAACATTTTTTCGATCGCCATCACGAGGCACGCGAAGTGCTGGAAAGGAGGGCCCTCTTCCAGCCACATCAGCGTGGCGAC
>DASQHK010000195.1:0-3996 GCA_035632135.1 Bryobacterales bacterium | reverse complement strand
GAGTGAGCTGACTACCCTGGTCGTTATGCCGCAAGAGCGGCGCTCTCATTTGATCCGCCACCTCGACGAGATTCCTGTTGCCGTTCTCACTGCCTCCAGTTGCGCTGAAGCCGCTGAGCTGTTGCGTAACTCGCCGGCCGTCCGCGTGGTGCTCACCGACCTGTGCCTCCCTGATGGCAGTTGGTTCGACATTCTGAACAGCGTGAGCGATCTCAAATCCAGCACCCCCGTGGTCGTGTGCGCGCGGCTGGCCGACGAGCGCCTATGGTCCCAGGTGCTCGAAGCGGGCGGCTTCGACGTGCTGGTCGAGCCGTACGAGGCTCCCGAGGTCCGCCGCATTGTGAGAGCCGCCACCGCCGGCCACCCCTCTCGCGCTCTGGCCACCGCCTGCTGATCCCCCGCCGGGGCTCACCCCCGCACCACCGTCAGAAATGCTTGCCCGGCATAGGAGAGCGCTCGCCGCGCCGGTTGCACCAGCCGGATCTTCCGCTCCACGTGGATCTCCTTCACCCCCACCTCCACCAGCAGCTCACTCGCAAGCTCCTGCTCCACGCACATCTTGGGCACGAACGCTACGCCCAGGTTGCGCTGCACCAGCTTGCGGATGGTTTCGATGGTCGGCATCTCCACGTCCATGTGCAGCGGCACGTCGTGCTGCTCGAAAACCTCCAGCACCTTTTCCCGGAACGGCGAAAGCACGTTGTGCGCGATGAAGGTCTCCATTCCCAGCTCCTGGATGCTGACTTCACCCCGCCCCGCCAGCCGATGCTCCGGCGAAACCACCAGCACCAGCGCGTCGTGGTAGATCACGGTCGAGGTCAGCTCGGCGCCCACCGGCTGGTAGCTGATGGCGCCCAGGTCCAGCGTGCCCGCCAGGACCTCCTCCGGGATCTGGCTCGACAGGCTCCGCCGGATTTCCACCTTCACCTTTGGGTAGAGGCGCCGGAAATCTTCAATGTGGGTGATCAGGTAGAGCGCCGTCGACTCGTTGGCGCCGATGGTGAGCTTGCCTGCTTGCTTGTCGCGCAGCTCCGAGAGTGCATTGCGCAGCTCGCGGCGGACATTGTAGAGGCGCCGCCCGTAGTCGAGCACCAGCCGGCCGGCGTCGGTCAGCACCAACTCCTTCGAGGAACGATCGATCAATTTCTCTCCCAGCTCGCTTTCCAGCCGCTTCAGGGCCAGGGAGATGGCCGGCTGCGTCCGGAGCAGCTTTTTGCCGGCCCGGGAGAAGCTGCCTTCGGCCGCTACGGCGAGAAAAGTATCGAGCTGCGAAAGTTCCATGCGATGCTCCTGGTTATGGCTTCTCATAGCATCATAACAGAATCTTATTACATAAGGAAAACTTATTATATATCATAAAATAATAAATTTGCATTATCGCTCGGATTTTGCTGTACTGGGAAGACCGTATGTCCGGGTCCCGCCCGCCAGGCCGGGTGGGGGAAGGGCGAAGCACACTCATGAGCGACCGCGTATACATCTTCGACACCACGCTGCGCGACGGCGAGCAGTCGCCCGGCTGCAGCATGAACACGCAGGACAAGCTGCGCATGGCGCGGCAACTGGTGGAGCTGGGAGTGGACATCCTCGAAGCGGGCTTCCCGATCGCCTCGGACGGCGACTTTGAGGCCACCCAAGCCATCGCGCGCGAGTTTCCCTGGACGCAGGTGGCGGCGCTGGCGCGGGCGGTGCGGCTGGACGTGGAGCGGGCGCTCAAGGCGCTCGAGCCGGCCCGGCGGCCGCGGCTGCACTGCTTCATCGCCACCAGCGACATTCACCTGAAATACAAGCTCAAGAAGACGCAGGAAGAGGTGCTGGAAGACGCGGTGAAAGCGGTCGAGCTGGCGCGGCAGTATGTCGATGACGTCGAGTTCTCCGCCGAGGACGGCTCGCGCACCGATCCCGTATTCCTCTGCCGCATCTCGCGGGCGGTGATCGAGGCCGGCGCGCGCACCGTCAACATCCCCGACACGGTCGGCTATTCAGTGCCCGAGGAGTATGGCGCGACCATCGGCCGGCTGGTGGGCGAGATCGGCGATCGGGCCATTGTTAGCGTCCACACGCACGACGACCTGGGCTTGGCCGCGGCCAACGCTATGGCGGCCGTGGCCGCCGGCGCGCGGCAGATCGAGTGCACCATCAACGGCATCGGCGAGCGCGCCGGCAACTGCTCGCTCGAAGAAGTGGTCATGATCATGAAGACGCGGCAGGACAAAGCCCCGTTCACCACCGGCATCCGCACCGAGCTGCTCTACCCGGCCAGCCAGCTTCTCACCGAGATCATTGGCGTCGGCGTGCAGCCCAACAAAGCCATTGTCGGTCGCAACGCCTTCGCCCACGAAGCCGGCATCCACCAGGACGGCTATCTCAAGGAGCGCACCACCTACGAAATCATCCGCCCGGAGACGGTGGGCGTGCCCGAGGGCAAGCTAGTGCTCGGCAAGCACAGCGGCCGCCATGCTTTAGCCCAGCGCTCGAAAGACCTCGGCTATCCGCTCGATCGCGACGAGCTGCAGCGGGTCTACGAAGCTTTCACGTCGCTGGCCGACCGGAAAAAAGGGATCCTGGACGAGGACATCCTGGCCCTGGTGCATCGCGAACTCGAACACGAGCCCTCGGCCTGGAGGCTCGAAAGCGTTGCGGTGGAGACCTTCTTGGGGCCGGGCCGCACTCCCAGTCTGCGCCTGACTTTGGAGCACAACGGCGCGCTCGAAACCGGCCTCGCGTCCTCCCGCGACATGGGCGCGGCGCTGGCCGAAGCGGTGGCCCAGATCACCGGCGTGCGGGGGAAGATCGAGGGCTACCGTTTGCATACTGCTGATGGGCAGCCGCACCCCAGGGCGGAGCTGAACGCCACCATCGAGGGCCTCGAATTTTCCGGCAGCGCCGAGGGGCCCGAGCCTTACACGGCTCTGACGGCCGCGTACCTGTCGGCGGTGAACCGCTACCACGCGGGCGTGCAAAGGCAGGGGATCAAAAAGCCGGCGGTGCCGGAGCAAGCCGCGCAGCGGAAGGAGCCGGCCTCAGCGAGCCTCTAACCCGCGGCCCACCCTGGGCGCCCACCAACATGCACCTGAGAATCCTGGTTTTGCCCGGTGACGGGATCGGGCCGGAGGTGACGCGCGAAGCCGTGCGCGTGCTCGAGCACGTGGCGCGCAAGTTCGGCCATACGCTCGAACTCACCGAAGGCCTGCTCGGCGGCATCGCCATCCACAAGACCGGCACGCCGCTGCCGCCGGAGACCGAGCGGCTGGCCCTGGAAGCCGATGCCACGCTCATGGGCGCGGTCGGCCTGCCGGAGTTCGACGCCGCGCCGCCCGAGCGCCGGCCCGAGCGTGGCCTGCTCGGCATCCGCAAGCTGCTGGGCGTCTATGCCAACCTGCGGCCCGTCGTGGCCTTTCCCAGCCTGCTCGGCTCCTCGCCGCTCAAAGACGACATCGTCCGCGGCGTGGACATGATCATCGTGCGCGAGCTGACCGGCGGCATCTATTACGGCACGCCGCGCGGCGTGAGCATCCAGAACGGGGAACGCGTCGTGGTGAACACCATGGTCTACCGGGAGTCGGAGATCGAGCGCGTGGCGCGCATGGCCTTCCGCCTCGCCCAGCGCCGCCGCAAGAAGGTCACCTCGGTGGATAAGGCCAATGTGCTTGAAAACTCGCAGATGTGGCGCGAGGTAGTGACCAAGATCGGCCGAGAGTCTCCCGACGTCGCGCTCGAGCATCTGCTGGTCGATAACTGCGCCATGCAACTGATCCAGAACCCACGGCGTTTTGATGTCCTGCTGACCGAAAACCTCTTCGGCGACATCCTGAGCGACGAGGGTGCGGTGCTGGCCGGCTCCATCGGCATGCTGCCTTCGGCCTCCATCGGCGACCGAAAAGCAAGCGGGGCCTGGGGAGGCCTTTACGAGCCGGTGCACGGCTCCGCCCCCGACATTGCCGGACAAAACAAGGCGAATCCCCTGGGGGCCATCGGGTCGGTGGCGGCCATGCT
>DASQHK010000194.1:0-12661 GCA_035632135.1 Bryobacterales bacterium | reverse complement strand
GGTTCGTATTGGCGGCGAGGAGATCGAGTTGTGAAGACCGTGGAAATGGACAAAGCGACGAGGAGCCTCGCCGATTGCGCTCGGGAGGCGGGCCAGGAGCCGCTGGTGGTCACCGACCATGGCAAGCCGGTCGCGGTTCTTCTGCCGCTGGAAAATACGGACCTGGAAACGGCGTCTCTGAGTTCGAATCCTCGTTTTATCCAGTTGATTGAGCGTTCCCGTTCCCGAGTGTGGCAAGAGGGCAGTGTTTCGAGCGCGGAGGTTCGCCGGCGACTGGGGCTCAGTTAAGAAAACTCGCCGACCTGTTGGCCGCGATCAGCGCTGACCGGATCTTAGCCCAAATACCGCTTGCTCACGCGCGCGGCTCGGAATCGGCTTCACGTGCGACGGTGACGGAGCGGACGCGGACCAGGCTTCGCTGGCCGGCTCTCAGGTCCCTGGCGTCAGGAGGATGTTGCGGAACTGCACGCGGCCGTGGTCACCCTGCAGCATGATGGGGCCGGGAGCTGCTTCGTCGCTGTCGATCGCGCCGCCGGTGATGCCGGGGATCTCCTGGTTGTCGATGGTGGTCTTGCCGTTGAAGACCACCGTGACGCGGTAGCCGATGAGCGTGATGTCGAAGGTCTGCCACTCGCCGGCCTTCCTGGCGGCCTTGACCGACGGCGTGAGGAAGCCGTAGATGGCGCCCACGCCGTGGCTTTCCAGCTCGCGCGGTCCCTGGTCTTCAATCTGCACCTCGTAGCGCCCGCGCAGATACACGCCGCTGTTGCTCTTGGCGTCGAGGTTGTACTCCACGTGCAGCTTGAAATCGCGGAACCGCTGCAGAGTGTAGGTGTCGGGGCACGGCGGCGCATTCACCAGCACGCCGCCTGAGAACGACCAGCACTCGCGCCCGCGCGGGTCCTTGAAAGTCCAGCCGCTGAGGTCGTTTCCGGTGAGCAGGGAAACCGGTTTGCCCCAGCGCGGCGCGCGCTCCGGCGTGGCGGGCCGAATAGCACGCACGCCGGTCCACCGCAGCTCGCGGCCCTGGCTGCTCATGCCCGTGCCCTCGAGCTTGCCATCGGCCAGCCGGCCCGTGTAGGACTCCGTAGCCGCGACCTTGTTGCGGCCCTGATGCTCGGGGGAAAAGCGGATCTCGCCGCCCGAAAGCTCGACTCGGGCCGGACGCACGCTGCCGCCGCCGCCCACGAAGCGCCCATTGAGCGAGCCGCCGCTTCGCGTCACCTCCAGCCATGATGGGTATTGCCGAGACCCTGCCGTCACTGTCAGGTCCCAGCGGCCCAGAAATTCATCGCCCGGCGGCGCGGCCCAGACCGCCGACGCCAGAAAGAGGAAAACCAGTGGTAAGCGCACGACACCATCATACAAAACCAGGGTTGCTGCGGTAGTCACCACGGCCGCCGGTCCGCTATAATCTCGCTTTCGCTTTTAACCAGCCGGGACTTGCTGCGGATTGCTTCGGGGGTCGTGCAGGCCGCCCCCCGCGGATCCCTCGTCATGACTCTCGCCCTCGTCGACTACGTGATCCTGGCGATCTACTTCCTGTTCGTCCTGGGCATCGGCTACTGGCTGCGCCGCCACGTGCGCTCGAGCGAAGAGTTTTTCCTTTCCGGCCGCTCCATTCCGCTGTGGGTCACCGGGCTCGCTTTCCTGGCCGCCAATCTCGGCGCGCAGGAGGTGATCGGCATGTGCGCCTCCGGCGCCAAGTACGGCATCATGACGGCGCATTTCTACTGGGTCGGCGCCGTCCCCGCCATGCTCTTCGTCGGCCTGTTCATGATGCCGTTCTACTACGGCAGCCGCGCCCGCTCCGTGCCCGAGTACCTCAAGCTCCGCTTCGACGAGAAGACCCGCACGCTCAACGCCGTCTCGTTCGCCGTGATGACCGTGTTCTCCTCCGGGATCTCGATGTACGCGCTCGGCCGCCTTTTCCAGCTTCTGCTGAACTGGAGCTTCACGGCCTGCGTGCTGCTCTCGGCGGGCATCGTGCTGGTCTATATCTTCCTCGGCGGCCTCACCGCCTCCATCTACAACGAGGTCCTGCAATTCTTTTTGATCGTTCTCGGCCTCTCGCCGCTGGCCATCGTGGGCGTGGCGCGCGTGGGCGGCTGGCAGGGCCTGCGCGCGCGCCTGCCGGCGGTGATGACCAGCTCCTGGCGCTACATGGAGAACGCCTCGCAGAATCCCATGGGCGTGGACGCCTTCACCATGGTCGCGGGCCTGGGGTTTGTGCTGTCCTTCGGCTACTGGTGCACCGATTTTCTCTTAGTGCAGCGCGCCATGGCCGCCGAGTCCATGTCCGCCGCGCGCCGCACGCCCCTGGTTGCTGCCTTCCCCAAGATGATCATGCCCTTCATCGTCATACTGCCGGGCCTGGTGGCCCTGGCGCTGACCAAAATGGCGGGCAGCGGCTACGCACTGCCCGTGAAGGCCTCCGGTGTGTATGATTACGACCAGGCTTTTCCCACGCTGCTCGCGCAGTTTTATCCGGCCGGCATGCTGGGCGTCGGCGTCACGGCCCTGATGGCTTCCTTCATGTCCGGCATGGCGGGGAACGTTACCGCCTTCAACACCGTGTGGACCTACGACATTTACGAGGCCCACATCCGCCGGGGCGCCGCCGATTCGCACTACCTCCGGGTCGGCCGCGCGGCCACGGTCGCCGGGGTGCTCATCTCCATCGGCGCCGCCTACCTCGCCACCATCTACAACAACATCATGGACCTGCTGCAGCTCGTCTTCAGCTTCGTGAACGCCCCGCTGTTCGCAACATTTCTGCTGGGAATGTTCTGGAAGCGGGCCACCGGCCACGGCGCCTTCACGGGACTGGTGGCGGGCACCGCCGGCGCGGCGCTGACGCACGGGCTGACCCTCGCCGAAGGCAAGGGCGCCTGGATCGCCGAGCTGCACCGGTTCCCCTCCACCATGGCCCAGAACTTCTGGATCGCCATCGTCGCCTGGACCGCCTGCTTCGCCGTGACCATCGCAGTCAGCCTGCTCACGCGCCCCCGGCCGGACGCGGAGATGCGCGGTCTCGTCTACGGCCTGACGGAGCGGCCGCCCTCCGACGCCCGCTCCTGGCACGAGCGTCCGGTGGCCCTCGCGCTCATCGTCTCGGTGCTGCTCATCGCGCTGAACTGGTATTTTTGGTAGGGGGCGTTTCGCCAATGGGCCTGGACCTCCGTTATCCGATCGGCTTCCTGTTTGGCTTGCTGGGCGCGATTCTGGTGGGCTATGGCCTGCTGCATCCCAACCTTCACGCTCCCCTCGCCGCGGCGGGCCTGAACGTCGACGCCGGCCTGGTGATGCTCGCGTTCGGCGTCTCCATGACCGCTCTCGCCCGCCGGGCGTCGCGAAAATGACGGCCCTGCGCCCGCCGCGCGTCTTCCGCGCCCCCGGCCGCGTCAACCTCATCGGCGAGCACACCGACTACAACCAGGGCCTCGTCCTGCCCGCCGCGCTCGACCTCGAATGCCAGGTCACGGCCACGCCTTCGCGCTGGAATCTCCTCCAGGCCCGCTCGCTCGACATCCAACCGGAGCGCTCCTGGCCGCTCGGAAGCTTCGAGCGCCACGGCGACTGGAGCGACTACGTGGCCGGCGTCGCCGTCGAGCTGGCCAGGCTGGGCGTCCCCATCCCCGCCGCCGAGCTTGAAATTTCGAGCACCGTTCCCATCGGCGCGGGCCTCAGCTCTTCGGCGGCGCTCGAGGTCTCCGTCGCCTTGGCGCTGTGCGGCCTGGCGGGCGTTGCGATTCCGCCCATCGAGCTGGCCCTGGCCTGCCAGCGCGCGGAGAACAATTTCGTCGGCATGAAGTGCGGCATCATGGACCAGCTCATCTCCCTGCTAGGCCGCCAGGACCACGCCCTGCTGCTCGACTGCCGCACTCTCGACAAGCGCCCCATCCCGCTGCCGGCCGGCGGCGAGCTGGTCATTGTCAATACCATGGTAAAGCACGAGCTGGCCGCCACCGAATACAATCGCCGCCGCCAGGAATGCGAACAGGCTGCGGCCTTGCTCGACAAGACGATGTCCGGCAAGCCCCTGCGCGACGCCACGCTGGCCGAGGCGGCCGCGTTGCCGGACCCTCTTCGCCGCCGCGCCCGGCACGTCATCAGCGAAAACGCCCGCGTGGCGGAATTCGTCGCTGCCTGCGCCGCCGACGATCTCGAAACCGCCGGGGCGGCGATGTACGCTTCTCACACCAGCCTGCGCGATGATTTTGAGGTCAGTTGCCCCGAGCTGGACTTTCTGGTGGAAACCGCCCGCTCGCTCCCCGGCGTCGCCGGCGCCCGCCTGACCGGGGGCGGCTTCGGCGGCTGCACGGTGAACCTGGTCCGCTCGGGCGCTGTCGATGGCTTCCGCGGCCGCATCGCCGCCGCCTACCGCGAGCGCTTCGCCATCGATCCGCCGATTTACGTCTGCCGCACCGCCGACGGCGCCGGCGAGCGGCCCGCCTGAACTTCGCGATCTTGCGGACCCTGGACCGCGTCGCCGACGAAATCCGGCCACAAAAGCCTGTTTCGCCGCTGCGGCTGGGGGTGCGGGCTGCTGCCGCCTTGGGAAAAACCGCTTGCTTCGCGCGGCGGCTCTGCATCGGGGCTTTCCGGATGCCCACAAATGGGTTGCACGCCAGGCGGCTTGCTTTTTGCGCCCCGACCATAGGATAATCAGCGACAGGTGATATCACGGCCCAGATCGCGCTGGCAGGCGGCCCTCGCCATCGTGGCGGCGCTGGCTATGCTGATGGTGTCAAGCGCCAGCGTCATACCCGGACGCTGGCACGACAGCCCGCAGTGCAGCAATTGCGACATCTGCCGCAGCGGCCACCTCCCGATGCTGGAGCTGGCGGTTCCCAGCGTGCTCGAGTCACCGGCTCCCGTGGAGTGGCGCGGACACGCCGTCGAGCGGCTGCCGGTTTTTGAGCCGGTCTTCATTCCCAGTTCTCCCCGGGCTCCACCCGCATAATTCTCCGAATCCTTTTCCAGCGGACGCGCGACGCCGTCTTCGAGCGGCAGAAGCGCCTCTATTTTCCGACTTGGACCCGCCGCGCCTCGGGCGGGAAGCCTGGTTCGTAACGACTTGGCAAGAAAGGAGGATCGTTTGCGGGGTACCTTACTAATACTTACTTGTGCTGCTTTTTTACCGCCGCGCTGCCGGCCGGAGTGGCCCGGCAAGGCGGCGCTGCGGAATGATTGGGACGGCGACTGGGACGGCGACGAGGAGCCATGCGGGAGCACTTGGGCCGCAGGAAGGAATAGAGCAGGGTTGGGAGGGACGGGCCGGGACAGGATGGCGCTGGCCGCGGCCGGCAAGGCGCAGTAACGCTTGGCGAGGGACGCAGCAGGACCCTCGCAAGCCGGCGCGGATCGAAAGCCTCCAACCCATCGACTCACAAGGAGAGCCTACACGATGCTGTCATCCAAGCGATGTTTTTTCCGCGGGATGCTGGGCGCTCTCGCGTTGATATGTATTGCCAGTGCGCAAGAGGCGGCGGCGCAGGCGCCGCCGGGCGGTCCGCCGGCGCCGGGAGCGGCCGCCGGCCCGCCGGCCGCGCTGCTGACGCTGGAGGAGGCGCAGCGGCTCGCCCTTGCCTACAACCAATCCGTACGGGCGCAGCGCCTGAACATCGACCAGGCGCGGGCCGGCCAGATCACGGCCGGGCTCAAGCCCAACCCCGTCTACACCATGGTGAACGAGGATTTCCCGGTCTTTTCGCCCGGGGACCTCAACTTCGCCAACCTGCGGGACAGCCAGGAATTTCTGCAGTCGGTGAGCTACCTGATCGAGCGCGGCGGCAAGCGGCTGAAGCGGCTGGCGGTGGCGCAGGACGCCACCGAGGTTACCGCCCGGACCGTGGCCGACGCCGAGCGGCAGTTGCGGTTTCAGGTGGCGCAGGCCTTCGTCGGCGTGCTGCTGGCGAAGTCCAATTTGCAGCTCGCGCAGGACGATCTGAAGGACTTCTCCGATGTGGTGACCATCAACCAGAGGCGCATGGCGGCGGGCGACATCTCGGAGGGCGACTACCTGAAGATCTCGCTGCAGAAGCTGCAATTCGAGCAGGACGTCTCGGCGGCGCAACTGGCGCTGGTGCAGAGCAAGGCGGCGCTGCGGCAACTGGTGGGCTATCAAACGGTCGCCGAAAACTTCGACGTGGTGGGGAGCCTGGACCGCAAGAAATACGCGGTGCAGCTCGAGGACCTGGAGAAGCAGGCGCTGCAGGCGCGGCCCGACCTGATGGCGGCCGATAGCGGCGTGAAGCTGGCCAATGATACGGTCACGCTGGCTTACGGCAACCGCGCCCGCGACCTGACCAGCGAGGTCGAGTACAAGCGCAACGGGCCGGTCAACGGGGTCGGCTTCGGCTTCTCGATCGATATTCCGATCCACAACCGCAACCAGGGCGAAATCGCGCGCAGCCAGTTTGCGGTGCGGCAGGCGGAAGAGGCGCGGGCCTTCACCCGGAACGGCGTTTTGACCGATGTAATCAACGCCTATTCCAATTTCCGCACGAACGACCAGATCGTCACGCTCTACCAGTCCGGCTACCTGAACCAGGCCAGGCAATCGCTCGACATCAGCAAGTACGCATACGACCGGGGAGCGGCCAGCCTGCTGGATTTGCTGGACGCCGAGCGCAGCTATCGCGCGACGCAGCTTGGCTTCCGCCAGGGCCTGGCGGCTTACATGGTCAGCGCCGAACAGATCAATCTGGTGGTAGGAACGCAGGTGATGCGATGAAGAAACCATGTTCCGCCGGGCGGTGTTTGGCCGCCGCGGCTGTGACGGCGGCGCTTGTGGCGGCCGCCGCGTGCAGCCGGTTGAAGCAGGACCTGCAGCGGCGCGATACGGCCGCTGCCGCCGCCTACGACGCCGAGCGCCCGCAGGCGTCTCTTTTTACGCTTCCGCAAAACCAGCTCGAGCACCTCAAGATCACGCCCGTTCAGAAAACGACGTGGTCGCTGACGGTTCACACCACCGGAACCGTGGATTGGGACGCCGACCACACGACGCAGGCGATCACGCAGGTGAGCGGGCCAATCGTGCGGATTCTGGCCGAGCCGGGAACCGTGGTCAAGACCGGGGACCCGCTGCTCTACGTTTCAAGCTCCGATGTGAGCAACGCCATCTCGGCGTACAAGAAGGCCCGCAACCGCCTGGAGCTGGCCAAGCGCACGCTCGAACGCGACCAGGACCTGCTCGAGCACCACGCCATTCCGAGAAAGGATTACGAGAGCGCCCAGGCCGATTACAACGACGCGTTCACCGAAGTGCAAAGCGACCTGGCGGGGCTCAAGATCTTCGGCATCACGGAGAAGCAGATCCAGGAGGCGGAGCGGCAAGGCGCGGCCATCAGCCCGGAGCTGGCGCTGCGGTCGCCGATCTCGGGAACCGTGGTGCAGCGGCTGGTGCTGCCGGGGCAACTGGTGCAGGCGGGGGCCACCACCTGTTTTCTCATCAGCGACATGTCCACGGTCTGGGTGGAGGGGCATATCTATGACCGAGACCTGGCGGCGGTGCACGTGGGCGACACGGTGGAGGAAGCCACGCCTTCCTCGCCGGAGGCGTTCCACGGCGTGCTCGCTTACATCGGAGCCATGATCGATCCGGCCACGCGCACCACGCCGGTGCGCATTGTGACCCGCAACCCGGCGGGGAGGCTGCGCAAAGACATGTTTGTGGACGCCGTGATTCACACCCGCACGCGGCGGGGAGGACTGGCTGTGCCGACCTCGGCCGTGCTGCACAACGCCCAGAACGAGCCGTTTGTCTATGTCGAGGCGGCGCCGGGGCAGTTCGCGCAGCGGCTGGTGACGGTGGGAACCCAGCAGCCGGCCGAAACCGAGATTCTCAGCGGCTTAAAAGAGGGGGAGAAGGTGGTCTCCGAAGGCAGCGTTTTCCTGCAGTTTGCCAACAGTTACCAATAGGATCGCGCTTCTATGATCGCCCGCATCGTTTCTTTCGCGCTGCACCAGCGCTTCCTCATCCTGATGGGCGCCGCGTTCCTGATGGTGTGGGGAGCGATCTCGTTTCGCCGGCTGCCCATCGACGCATATCCGGATCTCTCGCCTCCGCACGTGGTAATCATCTCGCAGTGGCCGGGTCATGCGGCGGAGGAGGTGGAGCGGCTCATCACGATCCCCATCGAGATCGAGATGAACGGAATCCCCAGAATTGAGACGCTCCGGTCCATCTCGCTGTACGGCCTCTCGTCGATCCAGATGAATTTTGACTACGGGGCCGATCCTTATTTCGCCCGCGAGCAGGCCTTCGAGCGGGTGGCCAACGCGACCGTGCCGGGCGGAGTGACGCCCACGCTTTCGCCGCTGTTCAGCCCAAGCGGGCTGATCTACCGCTATGTATTGCAAAGCCCCGATTTGTCGCCGCAGGAGCTGAAGACCATTGAGGACTGGGTGCTGGACCGCCGCTACCGCGCTGTGCCGGGCGTGGCGGACGATTCCGGCTTCGGCGGCGCGACGATGCAGTACCACGTGCTGCTCGACCCGAGCAAGCTGTTTTCCTATGGCGTGACGGTGCCCCAGGTGTTCCAGCAGATTGCCAGCAACAATGCCAACGCGGGCGGCGGGTTCTATTCCCAGGGCGGGCAATTCTACTACATCCGCGGCCTGGGACTGGTGAAAAGCCCGGAAGACATCGGCAATATCGTGGTGGCGACGCACAAGGGCATTCCCACCTATGTCAAAGATGTAGCGAAGGTGGAGATCGGACACGCGGTGCGCCTCGGCGAATTCGGCTACATGGGCCAGGATGACGCCGTGGAGGGCGTCATCCTGATGCGCGTGGGCGAGCAGGCGCAGGTGGTGCTGAACCGGCTCGAGGAAGTCACCGAACGGCTGAACAAGTACGTGCTGCCTCCCAACGTGAAAGTCGTTCCCTTCTACGACCGCCACGACCTGATCGAGGAAACCACCAAGACCGTGGAGCGGAACCTGCTGCGCGGCATGGTGCTGGTGCTGATCATACTCGGCCTGTTGCTGTTCAGCGTTCGCACGGCGCTGATCGTCGCTTTCACCATTCCTTTCGCTCTGCTGTTTTCCTTCATCTGCCTGGACTGGAGGCACATTCCCGCCAACCTGCTTTCCATCGGGGCGATCGATTTCGGCATCATCGTGGACGGCTCGGTGGTGATGGTGGAGAACATCTTTCGCGAGCTGGCGCTGCGGCATGAGCAGGATTACGACCTGATCGACGTGATCCGGGCGGCGGCGCGCGACGTGGAGCGGCCCATTTTCTACGCCATCGCGGTCATCATCGCCGGGTACCTGCCGATCTACGTGCTGACCGGCCCCTCCGGGCGGCTGTTCCAGCCCATGGCGGACACGATGTCGTTCGCGCTGCTGGGGGCGCTGGGCTGCGCGCTGACGGTGCTGCCCGTGCTGTGCGCGTTTTTTCTGCGCAAGCACGTGCACGAGCCGCGCGTCCCGGTTTACGAGCAGATTCACGCCGCTTACGGCTGGCTGCTGGGGATTTGCCTGCGCCATCGCTGGACGACGGTGGTGATCTGCCTGTCGGTGTTTGGCGCCTCGCTGACGCTGATCCCTTCGATCGGGGCGGAATTCATGCCGCACCTGGACGAGGGCGCGCTGTGGGTGCGCGCGACCACGCCCTACACCATCTCCTTCGACGAAGCCTCGAAGCTGGCGCCCGAGATTCGCACGATCCTGGCGAGCTTTCCCCAGGTCACCACAGTGGCCAACGAGCTGGGGCGGCCGGATGACGGGACCGACCCGACCGGTTTCTTCAACAACGAGTTTTACGTGGGGCTGAAGCCTTACGACGATCCGGCCTGGCAGGGATCCATCCGCACCAAGCTGCAATTGATCGAAGCCGTCCAGCAGAAGCTGTCGGCTTTCCCCGGGATCATCTTCAACTACACGCAGCCGGCCGAAGACGCGGTGGACGAGGCGGAGACGGGCTTGAAAAGCGCCCTGGCGCTGAAGATTTTCGGCACGGACCTGGAGACGCTGGAAGAAAAGGCCATGCAGGTGAAGCGGATCATGGAGAGCGTGCCCGGCATCCGGCACATCACGATTGTGCGCGAGCTGGGGCAGCCCAGCCTGACGATCGTGCCGGACCGCCAAAAAATCGCCCAATACGGACTGAACGTCGCCGACATCAACACGCTGATCGAGACGGGCATGGGCGGCAAAGCGGCCAGCCAGGTGATCCAGGGCGAGCGGCAATTCGACCTGGTGGTGCGCATGCAGGAGCCCTTCCGCCAGAACATGGACACCATCAAGAACCTGCTGATCGCCACGCCCGACGGCCAGCACCTGCCCCTCAGCCAGTTCGCCCAGATCCAGGTGAACAAGGGCGCTTCGTTCATTTATCGGGAGGGCAACTCGCGCTACATCGGCGTGCAGTTCAGCGTGGAGAACCGCGACCTCGCCGGGGGGGTGGAGGAAGCGCGGCAGAAAGTGGACCAGCAGGTCAAGCTTCCCATCGGGTATTCGTTCGACTGGGGCGGTGAATATAAGGAATATCTAGCGGCGCGCTCGCAGATGAAGGTCATCGGGCCGCTTACGGTGCTGCTGATCCTGCTCATCCTGTTCGCGCTCTACGGCAACCTGAAGTTTCCGCTCATCATCATCTTCAGCGTGCTGGTGACCGAGCCGGTGGGGGGCCTGGTGGCGCTGAAGTGGACCGGAACCAACTTCAGCGTCTCCTCGGGGCTGGGCTTCGTCGCGCTGATGGGCGTGGCCGTGCAAACCAGCGTGATTCTGTATTCCTTCATCAACAAGATGCGCCTGGAGGGGAACGACATCGTGACGGCCACGCACCAGGCGTCACTGCTGCGCCTGCGGCCCATCATGATGACGGCACTGGTGGCTTGCCTGGGGCTGCTGCCGGCCGCCATGTCGACCGGGATCGGCAGCGACTCGCAGAAGCCGTTCGCCATCGTGATCGTGGGCGGGCTGCTCTCCCGGCTGTTGCTCTCCATTTTCCTCGCCCCTGTGCTGTACGCGCTGGTGGCGCGGGAAGGGGACGTGCTGCAGGTGTGAGGCTGGACGGAGTTCCGCGCGGTGCGCCGCGCTTGGCGGCGCAAAATCGGCGGATGGGAACCTGATCCGCCGCCCGATCTTCTATAATTCGGCATTGAGCCATTGAGCTAGACCGCTCCTTTCAGTCGCGGCTCGGCTTGCGGCCGCATACCGAGCGGTCGGCCGGAATATGTTAGCGGACTTCTGATGAGTCTCTCTGCCGGAACTCGCGTCGGCCCTTACGAGATTCTCGCCCCGCTCGGGGCGGGCGGCATGGGCGAGGTCTACCGCGCCCGCGATCCGCGCATCGGCCGCGAGGTCGCCATCAAGGTCATCCCCGCCGCCTTCGCCCAGGATGCCGACCGTCTGCGCCGCTTCGAGCAGGAGGTGCAGGCGGCCGGCGCCCTGAATCATCCCAACATTCTCACGATCTTCGACGTCGGCACGCACGACGGCGCACCTTACATCGTCTCCGAGCTGCTCGCGGGCGAAACGCTGCGCGAGCGGCTATCCGGCGGCCCGCTTCCGCAGCGCAAAGCGATCGAGTGCGCCGCCGGCGTCGCCCGCGGCCTTGCCGCCGCTCATGAAAAAGGCATCGTCCACCGCGACCTCAAGCCCGAGAACCTCTTCCTCACCTCCGACGGCCGCGTCAAGATCCTCGATTTCGGCCTGGCCAAGCTCGTTCATCCGGAAGCTTCCGGCGACACCGCCACCAATGCCCCGACCGTCGCCGCCGAAACCGAGCCGGGCGTCGTGCTGGGAACCGTCGGCTACATGTCGCCCGAGCAGGTCCGCGGCCGCCCCGCCGATCCGCGCTCCGACATTTTCGGCTTCGGCGCGATCCTCTGCGAGATGCTCACCGGCAAGGCTGCCTTCCGGCGCGAAACGGCCGCCGAGTCCATGACGGCCATCCTCAAAGAAGACCCGCCGCCGCTCGACTCGCCCGCGCTCGACCGCATCGCGCGCCGCTGCCTGGAGAAAAACCCGCTCGAGCGGTTCCAGTCGGCCAGCGATCTGGCGTTCGCGCTGGAAACCGCTTCCGGAGTTTCGACGGCGAGCGGGATCGCCGCGCCCGCCGCCGCGCCGCCTTCGTTCTTCCTGCGCCGCCGGGCGGTGTTGATCGGCCTCGCGGCGGCCCTGGTCTGCCTGCCGGCCCTGGCGTTCTGGGTGGGCGAGAAGATCGGGTTTGGAAAGAGCGCGTCGCCGCCGGTGTTTCACCAGCTTACTTTCCGCCGCGGCGGCATCTACTCCGCCCGCTTCGGTCCTGACGGCCAGACGATTATTTACGGCGCGGCCTGGGAGGGCAAGGCGTTTCAGCTCTTTTCCACACGCGCGGAGAGTCCCGAATCCCGGCTACTGGATCTGCCGAGCGCCAACGTCCTCTCGGTTTCCCCCACCGGCGAAATGGCCATCTCGATGGGGATGAGTCCCTACGAGTGGTGGCTCGGCAACGGCATGCTGGCCCGCGTGCCCCTGGCCGGCGGCGCGCCGCGCGAAATCCTGGAGCACGTGGGCTCGGCCGACTGGTCGAGCGATGGCCGCCTGGCTGTCGTCCAAGTCCTCGGGGCGCGCTGGCGCATTGAGTTTCCTATCGGGAAGGTCATTTACGAAACCGACCACGCCATCAGCCACCTGCGCCTGTCTCCGAAAGGAGACCTCC
>DASQHK010000193.1:0-1947 GCA_035632135.1 Bryobacterales bacterium | reverse complement strand
TGTAGAGAAGGCCGGCTATCTCGCCGCCGCTGGCATCCGCCCCGTCCGGGTTGAGCGCAACCAGAGCCGCACCGGCATCGAGATCAAGCTCAACCGCGCCGCCGCCGTCACCGGCCGCGTTACCGGGCCGGACGATCTTCCTGCCGCCGGCGCGGAAGTCGTCGCCTATCGCTTCATCTGGGTCGACGGCCGCCGCACGGTCTCGCGAGCCGGCTCGGCCACCGCCGACGATCGCGGCGTCTATCGCATTTTCGATCTCGAGAGCGGCCGGTACGTGATCGGCGCTTCGATGCCCCCTGATGACCGCCCCCAAGGCGAACTCGACGCGAGTTCCACGCGCGCTTTCTATCCCAAAGGCGCGAAGCCGGCGGAGGCCGCCCCGCTGGAGGTTCGCTGGGGCCAGGAGATCACCGACGTCAACCTCGCTTTCCACGCCCAGCCGGCCTTCTGGGTTTCGGGCGTGGTTGCCGACGCGGAAACGGGCGGCCCCTGTCACGTCTGCGTGGTCAGCGCCGCGAGCGTTGACGAGCCTTACGGCTTCCAGAACCGGCAGTTTGCCGTGGCCCCGGACGGCAGCTACCGGATTCGCGGCCTGACTCCTGGCTCTTATCGCGTCACCGCCATCAAGCCCGAAGCCGGCCGCCACATTCTTTCGTCGCGCATCGTCACGCTGGCCGATGAGAACATCCGCGACGTGTATCTCATGGTAGGCATCAGTCATACTATTACGGGCCGGGTCGTGCTCGATTCGCCCCCGGAAGGCCTCGAGAAGACCGGCATGAGCGTGATCTTCTTCCTGCCGGGGGGCCGCTCGCGGCCGCTGATCGCGCGCGTCGGCGAAGGCCTGTCGTTCCAGGCTCCCGGCCTCTCCTCCGAAACCTACCGCGTAAGCCTCCTCAGCCCGCCCCCGGGCGGCTATTTGAAGTCTGTGCGTCTCGCCGGCCGCGATCTGCCGGCCCCGGAAATCGACGTTCCCGAGCAGGGCGATTTGAGCCAGCTCGAGCTGGTCGTCGGCTTCGACGGGGCCACGCTCTCCGGTCAGGTAAAGCTGCCCGATGAAAGCGGCAGCCAGGGCCATCATGTCACCGCTGCCGTCATTGCTCTGTTTCCCGAGGAGAACCAGTCGCCGTTCGTTGTGCGCCTCCGCGCCTCCGCCGCCGCTGCGGGCGGATTCACCATCACTGCCATCCCACCCGGCTCTTACACCGTTTTCGCGTTTTCCCCGCCCTGGAGGAACGAGTGGGATGACCCCGACGTGCGCCGTTCGTTTCAGAATTACGGCAAAACGCTCGATCTCGGCGCGGGAAAAAAAGAAACCGTCGAGCTGGTGCTCGCTCCGGTGTCATCAGAGCCACGGTAGGATGGCGACCGGCAGTAGAATCGAACGATGAAGCTCGCCGGCATTTTCGCCTCGCTCCCCACGCCCTTTGATTACCGCGGCGATCTCTACATGGCCAAGGTGCGCCACAACGTGGAGAAGTGGAACCGCACGCAACTAGCCGGCTACGTGGTCGCCGGCCGGGCGGGCGAGGGCGCGCTGCTGAGCGTCGAAGAAAAAACGCGGCTGTGGGGCGCCGTGCGGGAGGCCGCCGGGCCGCCCCTCGCGAAGGTCCTGATCGCCGGCCTAGGCTTCGGCAGCGTGCGCGAGATGGTCCTTCTCGCCAATCTGGCCGCTGACCTCGGCTATCACGCGGCGCTCCTTCCCGCTCCCTATTACTACGCAGGACGCCTTCTTGATGCCGCTTCCCAGACGGTCTGCTTCCGCGCCGTCGCCGATCAGTCGAAGATTCCGATTGTCATCGCCCATGACCCCCAGGCTGCCGGCGCGGGCCTCCCCGTGCAGGCCCTGGCCGATCTCGCCGCTCACCCCAACATCGTGGCGGCGGCCGAGGGCTGCGGCGACCCGGAAAAGACCAAGCAGCTCGTGCGCGAGTGCCCGCCGGAGTT
>DASQHK010000192.1:0-2853 GCA_035632135.1 Bryobacterales bacterium | reverse complement strand
TGCCGGCCAGCTCGTAGTAGTCGGCGAGCAGCGCGACGTTATCGAGAAAGGGAACCACGGCGACCGACCTCTTCATCCAGCCGATCGCCTGGTCGAGCTTGCCACGAGCCGCCGCCACCTGGGCGAGGCCGGCGAGCGAAGTGTGGTGGTTGGGAAACACGCGCAGGGCGGCGCGATAGGCCTGCTCGGCCTGGTCGAGATCGCCCTGCTGAAACTCCATTTTGCCCAGCTCGGCCAGGCACCAGGCCGTGCTCTCCGGAAGCGACGGGCTGCCGGCCTGGACGGCGCGCTTCATGACCTCGACGGCGCCTTTGGCATCGCCCAGTATATATCGATAGTAGGCGGCGCGGTTGTAGGACGAAAGGTCGGGCCGGAGGGCGACCATCTTCTGGTAGGCGTCGGCGGCCTTTTCATACCGGCCCTGCTCGATGCTGGCGTCGCCGAAGGTTCCGTAGTTGTAGGGGTCCTGGGGGCTGCGCTCGATGAGGCGCGACGAATTTTCGGCGGCGCGCTTGAAGTCGTGGCGCTCGAGATAGATTTGCGAGCGGACGCGCAGGGCTTCGTAGTTGTAGGGATCCTTGGCCAGCACTTCGTCGATGATGCGCGAGGCGCGGTCGAGATTGGCGAAATCCTGCGTCTCGCGCGTTTTTTGAATGTCGGTGAGCGCGAGCAGGTTCTGATAGCGCAACTCTTCGGGCTGATGGCTGACCAGGGTCTGGAAGAACTGGATGCGCTCGTCGGTCGAGAGCCGTCCGACCTGGAGGAGCAGATTGCGGTCCTCGGCCCGCAGAAGAGCGGAGGCCAGCAAGACCAGGGCTGCGAGTTTCCATTTCATGAGCGTCGTCTCCTGAAGAGGGGCGTGAGCGGCGGAGCGCCGCCGCCCACTGTATTACGAGTTACTGGCCGCCGGGGTAGCCCCCGCGCCCGTTGGTGCCGTCCCGCTGCGTGTGGTCGTAGCCCGCATGGGGCGTGCCCAGGAACGGGAAGCGGTTGAGATAAGGCACGTCGTTGGAGTTGACGCCGTCGCCGAGCTGGTTGTTGGGAGCGATGTTGAAGCCCGGCACGAGGACGCCGGCGAGCGCCCGCAGCCCGACATCGACCACATCGTCGCCGACGCGGCGGCCGTTGGGCCATCCGGCGTTGTCACCGGCGAGAGGCCCGAGGCGGCTGGGGCTGGCCGAGGGCGGGACCGCGAGGTTCAGGCGCTGCAGGTCGGGCGCAAACACGCCCAGCAAATCCATGCGCGGGGCGGCCGGCACGTTCAGCCCGTAAACGGCCTTCAGCACGGCGACCAGCTCCGGATTGGCAAAGAACGGGGCGAACTGCGCGTCGTTGGCGGGCGCGGAGCGGTTCCAGTAATCCTTCATCGCCACCGGGATGAACACCTCCACCGTGAGCGGGTTGCCCACCCGGTCGATCTGCACGTAGTCGCCGAAGTACACCGGCTTATCGGGGCTTGGCCGCACTTCGACGAGCTGCCGCTGCGTGGTGGCCCAGGCGCCGACCGTGGCGTTGGGGTCTTTGGGGTCGGTGGGAACCTGGCTGTTGGCGGTGAGCATGGCGATCGGCACTTCGACGGCGATGGCGCTGATGTTGTAGCCGGCGAAGTGATCGAACTGCTTCGGGTAGGGATCGCCCTGGCTCGCGTCATAAGGGCCTGGGAGCACCGGAGCCGGCGCGTGGAAGTTGAGCAGGTCGAAGGTTGCGGCGCTATCGAAATAGAAACCGTCGTCGCGCGGGCCGGCGAATACCCGCATGCCGTTGGCCAGCGTAAACACGGACGTAGCGCCCAGGTTCTGCTCGTAGTTGGGGGTGGTCTTCGGGCCGATGTTGGGCGGCGCGACCGAGAGCGGGTGGCCGTTCACATCGGTGTTGAAGTAGTCGGTCTTGCCGTTGCTGTGGCGCACCACGACGCCGTAGGTCTGGTAGAGGTTGATCCCGTCGCTATCGATACTGGTGATAGGCGCAAGCGTCGAGCCGTAGGACAGGATGGTGTTGGTGTTGCGGATGCGGGTGGAGAAGGCGAACTGGATCTGCAGGTCCGCGTTGCCGTCCAGGCCGCGCGCGTTGTTGATGTTGAACCCGTAGACGACGCTGTCCGAGAACTTGTAGTAGCTCGGCCCGTTGCCCGGGTTCTGGAACCCCTGCGCGCTCATGATGAGCACCGCCTTGTCGGGCGCTTCGGGGCTCCGGAAGAAATACATGTCGTTCAGGTTGGCCGTCTGGTCCTCGAGCAGCAGCGGGCCGTTGCGGTGACTGGCTGCGAAACAGCTTGCTGCGAGCAGAGCTACCAGCCCGGCCGCCAATGTTGGCTTGGCAAATCGCATCTGGTTTCCTCCACGAATTTGGGCCGCGTCCACCCCCCCTGAGCAGGGGTCTTCCCGGAGAATGGACAGCGGCTGCGAGTGAACGTTTCCGAGATCGGGGCGCAGGCCGTCGCCGCCAGGGAGCAATCACGCGCGCCAGCCCGCGCCCGGTCTCATTTAACGAGGCTCAACTCGATTTACGAGCCGGGGCGGATTTTGGATTTGAGCAGAAAAAGAAAAGATTGCGGCGGCAGCGAGGGTCACGAAGCTGATCCAGCCGCAGACGCGCTGCTCCAGGCTGCCGGCGTATTCGAGGCGCAGGCAGCCATCGGGCTCGGGCTGGGGATGAAGCGTCATAAAGCCGAGCGGATCGCGGCCGATCGGGATGCGCTCGCCGCCTTGCCAGGCCCGCCAGCCTTCGGCGTAGGAGACTCGCAGCGAGACGACCCGGCCGGCGGGGAAGTCGCCGCGGACCTCGAGGCGATTCGGGCCGAGCCAGCGGGTGGTTAAGGGCGGGCGGGAAGAGTCGCCTACTGCTGCGATATAG
>DASQHK010000191.1:0-7027 GCA_035632135.1 Bryobacterales bacterium | reverse complement strand
TGAATTCTTGGCCCGCGCAGGACGATTTCCGGGGCGATCAACGCTACCATAGAGACATGGCCACGCCGCTGCCGCGCCTGCGCATGGACCTGGAATTCATGCCCTCGCCGCTCCCCGACCAGCCCGGCATCTTCATCCGCGATCCTTACCGCTACACCGACGCCGCCATCATCGTGCCGCCCGTGCTTGCCGAAGGCCTCGCCTTCTTCGACGGCGAGAAAACCGACCTCGACCTGCAGGCCCATCTGGTCCGCCGCACCGGCGAGATCGTTCCCATGGAAGTCGTCGGGCAGATGACCGCGGCTCTGTCGACCCACGGCTTCCTGCACACTGCCGAGTTCGAACAGATGAAGGACTCGAAGCTCTGCGCCTTTCGCGACGCCGCCCTCCGCCTCGCGATCCACGCCGGCGCCGCCTACCCCGACGATTCCGCCGCGCTGCGCCAGCGCCTCGATGAGTTCTCCCGCGACGGAGTGCGCGCAGCCTCCACCGAGCTGGCTGGCAAGTTGATCGGTCTCGCCGCGCCCCACGTCAGCCCCGAGGGCGGCTGGCGCGGCTATGCCGCCGCCTACCGCCGCATCGGCCCCGAGCTGGCCGACAAGACTTTCGTGATTCTGGGCACCTCCCACTACGGCCCGCCCGAAAAATTCGGCCTCACGCGCAAGCCCTTTGTGACGCCGCTCGGCACGCTCCAGCCCGACCTCGCCCTCATCAGCCGCCTCGTCGAGCGCGGCGGCGACGCCGTCGAGCTCGAAGACTACTGCCACTCCATCGAGCATTCCATCGAGTTCCAGTGCGTCTTCCTCCAGCACCGCCTCGGCAACGGCGTCAAGATCGTCCCTATCCTATGCGGCCCGCTCGCCGAAAGCCTCGTTACCGGCCGCGCTCCCGAATCGAATGACCGCGTCCGCCGCTTCTTTGAGGTTCTCGGCGAACTCGGCGAGCAAAGCAACGGGCGCCTCTTCTGGCTGCTCGGCATCGACCTCGCCCACATCGGCCGCCGCTACGGCGATCCCTTCGAGGCCCAGGCCGAGCAGGGCCGCCTCGCTCAAGTCCGCGCGCTCGACCACCAGCGCCTCGAAAAGGTCTGCGCCGGCGACGCCGCCGCTTTCTTCGATCTCGTCCATCCCGGTCGCGACGAGCTGCGCTGGTGCGGCTACGCGCCCCTCTACACCTTCCTGCAGGCCGTCCCCGCCGCCCGCGGCCGCGTCCTCCACTACGAGCAGTGGAACATCGACCACATGTCGGTGGTAAGCTTCGCAGGGATGGAATTCGGCGTCTAAACCGCCGCTCCCCGAAATTTCACTCGAGAGGTCGTCTTATGAAACGTCGCAGCTTCCTCACCAGCACCCTGGCCGCCCGCGCGGCTCTCGCCCAGTCGCCCGCGCCGCCATCCTCCGACGTCGTGATCGAGCGCGCCGCCACGGGCCAGCCGCACGCCGGCAAGGTCCTCGCCCTCATCGAGCCGCACCTCGACGACGGCCCCATCTTCGCCGGCGGGACCATCGCCAAGCTGCTGCATGAGGGCTACACCGGCTACCTGATCCGCACCAGCAATGACGAGAAGGATTCCCTCGACCTCACACTCGGCGAAACCGTCCTCGCCAACGAGCGCGACTCCCGCGCGTTCATCAAGACCATGGGTCTCCAGCAGGTGTTCGATTTGAGCTACCGCAACCACCGCATGGACGATGTCTCCCGCAACGACATCCGCCAGCGCCTCATCTTTCTGTTCCGCCTGCTCAAAATCGACACCGTCTTTACTTACGACCCCTGGGGCCACTACGAGGAAAACCCCGACCACTACGTCACCGCCCAGGCGGTGGAGGCCGCCTGCTGGATGGCCGGCGGCCGCCTCGATTACCCCGAGCACTTCGCCGCGGGTTTGAAGCCCCACTCGCCGCGCGAAAAATACTACTTCGCCCGCGGCCCCCAGCTCGTCAACCGCGTGGTAGATATTTCTACGACCATCGATAAGAAAATGGCCTGCATCCACTCCAACCAGACCATGATCAAGCACATGGTCGGCGACCTGAAAGCCGAGCTGGCCGAGCGAAATCTGAAGCTGCCGATTCTCGATGCCGACGACGCTACCGCGATCCGCAGCTACGCCGACCTGGCCTTCCGCAACCGCGACGCCCGCGTCGGCCAGCGCCACCGCCTGCAGTACGCCGAGGCCTTCCACCACATCGGCCCGTCGACCGGCCTGGACAACTACATTGCCCAGCACGCCGTGCCGCTGCGGTAGCGAAAGCGGTTGCGTGCTATCATGTTTTCCCGACTACGCTCCCAACGCATCGGCCAAAGTCCAAGGAGGCCCCATGCAAACGCAAAGCTACGCCAACCACCGGCGCTTTGTTCCGCTGTTTCACGGCGTTCTTTTCTGGCTGATCGCCCTCACCCTGATCGGCTCGCTGGTCAACCTCTACAAGTCACTCGGAGACCACGAGCGGCTCTACAGCGCCTCCCTGATCGTGGTGATCACTGTTTGCCTGCTCTTCCTCTTCTTCTTCTGCCGCATCTTCCCGCTGAAGGCGCAAGACCGTGCCATCCGCGCGGAAGAAAATCTGCGGCACTTTGTTCTGACCGGAAGAACGCTGGATTCCCGGCTGACGATCCGGCAGGTCATCGGGCTGCGCTTCGCCTCCGACGAAGAGTTCGCTGCGCTGGCCAAGAAAGCCGCCGACGAGAACCTCTCCGAAGACCAGATCAAGAGGTCTGTCAAAAACTGGAGGCCCGACACCTATCGAGCCTAGAATCGATGCGGCGGCGGCCGCCTGCCAGCCGCGCTAGAATGTGCCAATGAAAATATTCAACCGATGCTCTCTCGCGCTTCTTCTTTTGGCGCCGGCGGTCCGGCCGCAGGTGGCGGTCGAGGCGAACAAACAGTACCAGACGCCGGAGGGCCGCGCGCAAGTCGCCAAGTCGCTCTCGGACCCGCACCGCGAGCAGCAGCTCAAGCCGCGCGAGCTGGTGGCGATGCTCGAGATCCAGCCCGGCAGCACGGTCATCGACGTGGGCACCGGCATCGGCTTCATGCTGCCGTATCTCTCCGAAGCGGTGGGGCCGCACGGCCGCGTGATCGCCGAGGATATCGCCGCGGATTTTCTCGAAAAGGCCAAGGCGCGGATCCAGGAAAATCACCTGGCGAACGTCAGCACGATTCACGGCGCCGAGCGCGATCCCAAGCTGCCCCAGGGCCAGGCCGACCTGGTGTTCATGCTGGATGTGTATCACCACTTCAATTATCCGGCGGAGATGCTGGCGCACATCGGGCGGGCGCTGAAGCCCGGCGGGCGGCTGGCGATCGCCGACTTCTACAAGAACAAGCGCGGGCCGCAGGACAAGGACATGAGCCACCACATCCGCATCGACCGCGACGGCGTGATCAAGGAACTAGAAGAGAACGGGTACAAGCTGATCTCCTACCAGGACCACAGCACCAGCACGTACGTGCTGCTGTTTCAGAAACGATGATTTTCACCGCCGCGATCCGCCCACTGCGCATTCCCGGCGCTCAGCTTGACATGCGCGGGAACAAAACGTAGAATCCGATAACGGGTCGCAGAAGCCGTTTCGGCCGAGGCGATTCCGGCTCGAGCGCCGGACCGCTGCGGGCAGAGGCGGTCGCGGATCGGGGGACTTTTATGAAAACGCGATGGATGCTCTTTTTCTCTTTGTGCGGTTTGCTGGGCGCCCAGGAGTTTCGCGCCACGCTTTCCGGCCGCGTGACGGACCCCACCGGGGCCGTCGTCGCCGCTGCGAAGGTGGATGCGAAGGCCGTGGCCACCGGCGCCGTATCTACTACCACTACCGGAAGCGACGGCAATTACCAGATTCCGTTCCTGGCGCCGGGCAGCTATGTGATCACCGTGGAGAAGGAAGGTTTTCAGCGGGCGGTGCGCGAAGGGGTCCAGCTCAACGTCGCGGAGCGCGCCACGCTCGACTTCAGCCTGTCGGTGGGCGCGGTGAGCGAGAGCGTGACCGTGTCGGCCGACACGGCGCTGGTGCAGACGGAAACCGCCGACCGCGGCCTGACGATCGAATCGAACCGCGTGGAGAACACGCCGCTCCAGGGGCGCAACATCTTCGCGCAGGCCTGGTCGGCGCCGGGCATCACCGTGACCGCCGCCGTGCAGCGGCTGCGGCCTTTTGACATCGCCGGCTCCTCCAGCATCGCGGTTAGCGGCGGGCGGCCGTCGGGCAACGAGGTGCTGATGGACGGCGTTTCAAACCTCGCCAAGGCCGTGCAGGTGGCCTTCGTGCCGAGCGTCGAGGGCACGCAGGAGTTCAAGGTGCAGACCACCAGCTACGACGCGCAGTACGGCTGGACCACCGGCGGGGTGGTCAACATGATCAGCAAGGGCGGCACCAACGAGTGGCACGGCTCGGCCTATGAGTACCTGCAAAACACGCATCTCGACGCCAATACCTTCGACGGCAACCGCAACAACATTCCGCGCCAGTCTTCGCACATCAATACCTTTGGCGGCAACGTCGGCGGCCCCATTCGCAAGGATAAGATTTTCGTCGCATTCGCTTACGAGGACATCCGCCAGGTGATTCCCGATCCGTTCGTGACCTCGGTCCCGACGGCGCTCCAGAAGCAGGGCGATTTCTCGCAAACGTATTACGCCACCGACGCGAGCGGCAAGCCGCTGGTGCAGGCCATCTACAATCCGTTCAGCACGCAGACGGGGTCCAATGGCCAACTGACGCGCGATGCCTTCCCTGGCAACGTCATCCCGCCGAGCATGATCAACCCGATCGCCAAGAACGTCTTCGCGCTGATCCCGCTCGGCAACGTGGCCGGCAATCCGGTCACCGCGCTGGGAAACCTGGTTTCGAGCGGGTCTACCCGCAAGTTCACCGACTTTTTCCCCGAGTACCAGGTGCGCGGTGACTACAACCTCTCCCAAAACACGCGCATGTTCATCCGCTACTCGCGCAATGCCCTGGCGGAAGAGCGCAGCTTCAAGTACTCGACCACGTCGGCGACCAACGTGGCCGACACCAGCGGCAACACGCCGTTCAAGCGCGAGAACCACAGCGCGACCGTTTCGGTGACGCGCGTGCTGAATCCGACCACGGTGCTCGATTTCCGGTTTGGTCTGGCGCGGTTTCTGGGCCAGAGCGGCAGCTCGCTGGGCGCCGGCTACGACCTGGCCAGCCTCGGCTTCTCACCCACCTACGTCAGCCAGGCCGCCAAGTGGTTTCCGCAGTTTCGCTGGGCGAACTACGAGGGCGCCGGGGCCCAGCCCGTCAACGCCGAGCCGGACCAGACCAATTCGTTCCAGGTCAACCTGGCGAAGACCGTCAGCCGCCACAATCTGAAGACGGGCGTCGAGTTCCGGTTGCAGCGTGTCTTCCAGCCCAACCCCGGCTACGAGGCGGGCTTCTTCAACTTCGACCAGGGATTCACCGGGGCCAACCCGCTGCAGATCACGCCGACTTCCGGCAACGCGCTGGCGTCCTTCCTGCTGGGGACGCCGTCCAGCGGCGGCATCGACGTGAACAGCGAGCCGGCTCGCCAGCAGCGGCTCTGGTCGGCTTACATCCAGGATGACATTCACGTGACGCGGAAGTTCACCCTCAATGCCGGCCTGCGCTGGGACTACCTCGGGCCCCTGACCGACCGCTTCAACGCTTTGACGCGCGGCTTCGACACCACTTCCGCCAGCCCGCTGAAAGTTCCCGGCCTCAACGTGGTCGGCGGCCTGCTCTATGCCGGCGCGGGCGGGCTCGACCGGGGCGTTTACGACAAGCACTGGACCAATTTCGGCCCCCGCCTCGGCGCGGCGTATCAGCTCACCCCGAAGACCGTGCTGCGCGGCGGCTACGGCTTGATCTATGCCCAGACGTTCGACGATCCGGGCGGCGCGCCGGGCTTCAACCAGCAGACCGCTATGGTCACCTCCATCAAGGCGGGCATCCCGCAGAACACGCTGACCAATCCTTTCCCCGATGGGATTCTGCATCCGGTGGGCAACACGCTCGGCCTGGCGACGTTCTTGGGCCAGGGTTTTAACTTCGCCGATACCAAGCGCAACATACCCTATACGCACCAGTTCTCCTTCGAGATCCAGCGCGAGCTGCCCGGCCAGTTTCTGGTGACGGCGGCCTACGTCGGCAGCCGCATCCGCCGGCTGGAGGTGAACAAGCCGTTCAACGAAATCTCCCTCGACAGCCTCGCTTTGGGCGCGTCGACTCTGACGGCCAGCGTTCCCAATCCCTTCGCCGGCCTGATCCCGGGCACGGGACTCAATGGCTCGGCCGTGCAGCGCCAGCAATTGCTGCGGCCATTCCCGCAGTTCACCGGCATCACGCAACTGTTTCTCGACCAGGGCCAGTCGAAGTACGACGGCTTCCAGTTGATGGTGTACAAGCGCCTGTCGAAAGGTTTGAATTTCAGCCTGGCCTACACCAACTCCAAGACGATCGACCAGACCAGCTACGCCAACGCCCAGGACACGCGGCTGGAGAAGGTGGTTGCCTCCTGGGACATTCCTCAGAACATCCAGATCAACGGCGTGTATGAGCTGCCGTTCGGGCCGGGCAAATCTTTTGGCGCGAGCGCGCCGGCGGTGGTGCGGCGGCTGATCGGCGGCTGGCAAGTGAGCGCGATCACGCGCCTGCAGGAGGGCTTCCCGATGAACATCCCCAGCGGCGCCGTGCCGACCGGCGCGAGCCCGCGCCTTTCCAACCGCACGCCCGACCGCTGGTTCAACACCTGCACGCTGCTGCCCAACGGCTCGACGCGCGGCTGCCTCTCCGGCGAGCAGCCGGTGTGGACCATCCGGCAGCCCTTCCAGCTCCAGACCTGGTCCTCACGCTTGTCCTCGGTGCGCTTGATGGGGATCCGCAACCTTGACGCTTCGGTGATCAAGAACAACAAAATCGGCGAGCGCTTCAACGTGCTGTTTCGCTGCGATTTCCTGAACGCCACCAACACCCCGCAGTTCTTCAACGGCCCGGTTACCGATGTGAACAGCGGCAATTTCGGCCACATCGCCGGCGCGGTGTCGCA
>DASQHK010000190.1:0-2155 GCA_035632135.1 Bryobacterales bacterium | reverse complement strand
GCGCGGCAACCGCCGCCTCGACCTCACGCCCAAGGAATTTCTGCTTCTCTCCCTGCTCGCCCGCCGCTCCAGCGAAGTCCTCTCCCGCACCTTCATCGCCGAGCAGGTCTGGGACATGAATTTCGACAGCGACACCAACGTGGTCGACGTGCACGTTCGCCGCCTGCGCTCCAAGGTCGACGACCCCTTTGATCAAAAGCTCATCCACACCGTTCGTGGAGTCGGCTATGTTCTCGAAAAGCGATCCTGAATCCGCCGCCGCGCCGCGCTCCGCGTGGTCCCTCGCCGCCCGCCTTACCGCCTGGTACGCCGGCTCGGCGTTTCTGCTGCTGCTGGTCGCCACCGGCTTCCTCTACTGGGTCCTCGCCAAAAATTTCGACGGCGAGGACGATCAGTACCTCACCGAAAAAATCAACGTGATGCAGACGCTGCTCCGGGACCGCACCGGCGACGCCACCGTCCTCAACTGGGAAGTGGATGAGGAATCCATCACCCGCCCCTTCGTTCTGGTTCTGGTGCGGGTGCTCGGCGCCGACGGCCGCCTCGTCGCCGAGACCAAGCGCATGTCCGAGCTGCTTCCTCCCGCGGCCTTCCAGGGCGTCCCGGAGCTGGCCGGCAAGGTCGGCCGCGGATCCACCGTGCACGCCGGCGGCCGCAACTTCCGCGCTCTGGCCGCCCGCGTCGGCGCCCGCTCACCCACTCCTGAGACCTACTGGATCCAGGCCGCCCTCGACCGCACGTATGAAGAAAACCTGCTGGCCGGCTACCGCCGCCGCCTGTGGCTCGTGCTGGGCATCGGGCTTCTGGCCTGCGCCGCGGCCGGCTACTTTATCGCCCGCCACGGCATCCGCCCCGTCCAGGAGATCGCCGCCACCATGCGCCGCACCCGCTCCACCACGCTCAACGAGCGCATCGGCCGCGCCGGCCTTCCCTCCGAGCTGTCGGCTCTGGCCGGCACGTTCAACGAAATGCTCGACGGCCTGGAAGATGCCTTCGCCCGCCTCTCGCGCTTCTCCGCCGACATCGCCCACGAGCTGCGCACGCCGATCAACAACCTGCGCGGCGAAATCGAGGTCGCGCTCGCCAAGGCGCGCACCCCGGAGGAATACCGCGAGATCCTCGGCTCCTCGCTCGAAGAGTGCGTCCGCCTCTCGCGCCTCATCGACCGCCTTCTTTTCCTCGCCCGCGCCGAAAGTCCCGAAACGCAGATCCGCCGCGAGCGCCTCGACGTCGGCCGCGAACTTTCCGCCGTGCGCGAGTTTTACGAGGCCGCGGCCGCCGAGGCCGGCGTCTCCCTCGATCTCGACGCTCCGCCCGGCATCGCCGCCGACCTCGACCGCCCCCTGTTCCAGCGCGCCGTCGGCAACCTCCTCGAGAACGCCCTGGCCCACACGCCCCGCGGCGGGGCCATCCATCTCGCGGCCGCGCGCGACAACGGCTCCCTCCGCATCGAAGTTTCCGACACCGGCTGTGGCATCCCGCCCGAGCATCTGCCCCGCGTCTTCGACCGCTTCCACCGCGTCGATGGCGCCCGCTCCAAAGACAGCGGCGGCGTCGGACTCGGCCTCGCCATCGTCAAAAGCATCACCACTCTTCACGGTGGCGGCGCTGCAATCTCGAGCGATCCCGGCCACGGCGCCCGCGTCACGCTGCGCTTTCCGATCCAGGAAACCTGACGAGAATTGCTCGTCGCGCTGCGAGCGGCCCTGCGCCGGAGGCGCCATGCCGCGCGGCTAGCGCCAGGGATGACGAAATCGTAATCTTCGCGTCATCCTGCCGTCGGCCCTGCCGCTTTATCTTAGTTGCCGATGCGCTGTCGCTGGCTGTGTGTCCTCGCGGCGCTGCTCCCCGGCTGCGCCGCTTACCACCCCAAGCCGCTCGAGCCGCCGCGTCTGGAAAAGGATTACCGCGCCCGAACTCTCGCCGACCCCGGACTGCGCGCCTTCGTCGAAGCCAACTCCGCCACCAGGCCATCCGAGTGGCCGCCCCGCTCGCTCGATCTCGCTTCCCTCACCCTCGTCGGTTTTTATTTCAGCCCCGATCTCGATGTCGCCCGCGCGCAGGTGCGGATGGCCGAGGCCGCCATCACCACCGCCGGCGCGCGCCCCAACCCGTCGCTCAGCATCGGCGGCGGCTACTCCACTTCGCCCGAGTC
>DASQHK010000189.1:0-2530 GCA_035632135.1 Bryobacterales bacterium | reverse complement strand
GCTGGCGGCCGCCATCCCTCCTAACTGCTCCCCTCTACGGCGGGGTGATTTTGACCTCCGCTTGGAGCTGCTGGCGCTCGCTGCGGAAAGCCTGCGAGATCTTCTGGTATTCGGCCAGAGCCTGTTTGGCGAGTTCCGCCTGGCCGGCCGCTTGGTAAGCGCGGGCGAGCTGGTAGTGGAGGCTGCCATCGGTGTCGAGCGAGAGCGCGGCCTTCAGATAGGGGGTGGCTTGGGCGGCTTGGCCGGACTCCACGTAGGCGCGGCCCAGGGAGGCTCGGGCCGGCAGGGCCGCCGGGTCGCGAGCGCCGCCCTCGATGGCTTTCTTCAGAAAGGGAACAGCCTCCTGGGCGTGCTGCTGGTTGAGGAGCGAGTCGCCGAGGTAGTAGTTCAGCTCCGCGGAAGCTGGGTCGCGGGCGAGGAGCCGGCGAAACAGTGATTCCGCAGCGGGATAATCACGGGCTTCGTGGAGGGCGATGGCGAGCCCGCGCTCCAGCTCGGGATGGCCGGGCGCGAGCTTCACGGCTTCACGCCATTCGCCGACGGCCTGGAGGTAGCGGCCCTGGTTGCGCTCCGACTCGGCGCGAAGCTCATGAAGCTCGGGCGAGGGCGGAAGCCGGGAGAGGCGCTCGAAGGCTTCGAGGGCCAGCTCGTTGTAGGCCAGCGACTGAAAGAACAGGGCTTCGGGAGCCGGGCTGGCTTTCAAGGCGGCAGCGGCGGCTTGCTGATAGCGGCCGCGGGCGAACTCGCACTCGATGGGACTGGCCGCGCAATCCGGCGGACCGAGGCTGCGCTCGCGCTCGGCCTCGGTGGCCGCCCAGTCGGCGTGGCCGGTACGGCGGTAGATGTCGGCAATGGCGGCGTGGGCGCCGTGCAGTGAAGGCATCCTTTCGAGCGCTTGCTTGTAGAGATAGAAGGCGGTGGAGTATTGGCGCTGGGCGAAGCGCATGCCGGCCGCCAGGAACGACCAGTAGGCAGAGTCGGGGGCGCGATTCTCAAGGTCGGCAAAGGCCCGGCGAGAGAGAGCGTCGTAGCTGCGGCCGAGGTTGTACCAAGCACAGGTGCTGGCGGGATCAGCTTCGGCCAAGCGGCGGTACTCGGCGGCAGCTTCGGCAAAACGGTCGAGGGAGAACAAGGCTCCGGCGAGGGCTTGGTGCGCCTGGACGCTCGAAGCATCGAGCTGGAGGGCGTGCTGGAGAGGCTCGATGGCGCGAGCGGGCTCGGCGAGGTCGAGGTGGGCCAGGCCGAGGAAGAGCCAGGCGGGGAACAGAGCGGACTCGAGCTGCAAGGCGGCGCGGAAGTGGGGGACGGCGGCGCGGGGATCGCCGCCCGTGTATTCCGCCATGCCGAGGTTCATCAGCAGGCCGGCGTTGCCGGGCAGGGCCTTAACCAGCGCCGTGTAGATGGCGGCGGCCTGGTCGAAGCGGCCGGCGGCCATGGCTTCCTTGCCGCGCTGGGACTGGAGGGCGAGGTCGTCCTGGGACTGCGCCCACAGCGATGCTGCGGCGAGCAAGAGAAGCAAGGCGCGGCGCATCGGTCTCAGTCTAACCTGGATCTCCGGGCGGGGCGCGGCAACCGCAGGCCCATGCTCACCCGCGTCCCGGCGGGGCGGGGCCGGAAGTTTACTACTTTGGGGCGCGAAAAACGTCGAGAATCTCTTGACTCTTGCCGGACGAAGCGAAGGGTTCTCGCGGTTTCCCGGCCAAATCGATCCAGCGCTCTGCCAGCCTGCCCGGCGGCGGCAAGCAGGCTTACAGCCACCAGCAACGCGCACAGCGTCCGCGTAGCGCTTACAGCTCCCCCAGTTTAACCTCGGCGAAGTGGTGTTTCAAGCCGGGCAAGCCCCATTGGACGATCTTACGGTTGCTGATTGACGATGGAGGCCCTGGGCTGAAACAATCGTCAGTCACCCAGGAGATGATCCGTGAACCGCTTCCGAGCCGGACTCTTACTCGCATCGCTGCTCGTTTTGTGCCTCGCCGCCGGCCTGGCGGAGAGGCTCGCGCCGCCTGACCCCGCGCGGCCGCCCCGGCTGATTCTGGTCGTCTCGGTCGACCAGATGCGCTACGACTACCTGACCCGCTTTGCGCCGCTTTACAAGGGCGGCTTTCACACGCTGCTGGAGCGCGGCGCGGTGTTCACCGACGCGATGTACCGGCACTCGAATTGTGAAACCGGCCCCGGCCATTCCGTCATTCTCTCGGGCCGGCACGCTTCGCACTCCGGCATCGTGGCCAACAGTTGGTATGACCCGCTGCTCCACAAGCAGATGAACGTGGTGGACGACCCGGCCGAGCGGCCCGTGGGCGGGCCGGGCCGGAGCGCCTCTCCCGCCAACTTCATCGGCTTCACGGTGGGGGACAAGATCAAGCAGAAGTGGCCGGGCTCGCGCGTGGTGGGCGTGTCGATGAAGGACCGGTCGGCGATTCTGCTGGCCGGCCACCGCGGCGACGCGGCCTACTGGTTCGAGAACGCCTGTGGCTGCTTCATCACCAGCAGCTACTACATGGCACAGCCGCCGGCCTGGCTCGCC
>DASQHK010000188.1:0-1602 GCA_035632135.1 Bryobacterales bacterium | reverse complement strand
GCGCTTGCCGTATCAAGGTCCCGTGCTTGCGAAAGGAGAGTTTATGCGCCGCACCTCAACGTGCTGGATCGCGATGCTGGCTTGCCTGCCGCTCGCGGCCGCCACGCACACGATTTATCCCGAGCACCACTCGCGCGTGTTTTCGCCCAACAAGGAGCCGATCTTGCGGATCCACTCGGGCGACACCGTCATCACGCGCACGTGGGACTCGGGCGGGCAGGACTACAAGGGCGTGCGGCGCATTCACCAGCCGTACGTCTACCCGGAGACGGGCAACCCGCTCATGGGGCCGTTCTACATTGAGGAGGCCGACTACGGCGACGCGCTCGAGGTGCACCTGGATAAGGTCCGACTCAACCGCAACTTTGGCTACACCAGCTACCGGTTGAGCCCGGGGATTCTCGCGCCGGGGTTGAAGCTCTACGACGGCGTCTACAAAATGGACGCCGTGCGGCCGGGGAGCGACAGCCTGATTCCCTGGGACCTCGATCTGGAGCGCGGCGTGGCGAACCCGCGCTGGCTGAACGGCGGCCGCAAGCTCGACTTGCCCGTGAAGCCGATGCTCGGCTGCATCGGCGTGGCGCCGTGGGGCGATACGGTGGAGACATCCGGACCGGCCGGCCCTTACGGCGGCAATATGGATTACAACGATGTAGCGGAAGGCGCGACACTCTATTTCCCGGTGTTTCACAAAGGCGCGTACTTCTACGTCGGTGACGGACACGCGCTGCAAGGCGACGGCGAGGGGCTGGGCAGCGGCATCGAAACGTCGATGGACGTGCAGTTCACCGTGCGCGTGCTGAAGGGCAAGAAGCTGAGCATTCCGCGCCTGATGAATGACGAGTACATCATTTCCATCGCGAGCCAGCCGGAGTTTTCGACCTCCGTGGACAACGCTCTGCGCACGGCCAACACCGACATGCTGCACTGGCTGACCAGTGATTACGGGCTGAGCGCGCCCGAGGCGCACATGCTGATGGGGATGGAAATTTCGCACAAGATCGTCACGTACTACGGCACGACCGCGACCCGCATCCCGAGAAAGTACTTACCAAAACAATGAGAGCCCCAACCCCAAAGCAACCGCTCCTTACAGTCGCGGCTCGGCGCCTGCTTCGTCGCGCGGAGGGCCGAAGCTCCGGTCGGCATCGCTCGGGGCGGCGCCCGCGCCCTGCTCGCTGTTTCTCACCGTTCCATCCGGGAACGCTTGAGGTCTTGCTGAGCCGCGACCAGAGGGAGCGGTTCCCGAGAACTTTGATAACGCTCTGTTCCGCCGTTCTGCTCCTCGTGGCCGTGAGCGGAGTGGGGCCGCTTTCGGCCCAGACGCGCCGGCGTGTTTTTTCCAAGATCATGACGGGCGAGCCGTACACGCTCGAGTGCTACCTGCCGCAAATTACCAATGGGCCGAATTTCCCGACCTGGTCGCCGGACGGCAAGGAGATCGCCTTTGCGATGAAGGGTTCCATCTGGCGGCTGAAGCTGGGCGAGACGACCGCCCACGAGCTGACCACCGACCAGGGCTACAGCTCGCAGCCCGCCTGGTCGCCGGATGGCAAGTGGATCGCCTACACGATGGACTGGAACGAGCAGATCCACCTGAAG
>DASQHK010000187.1:0-6354 GCA_035632135.1 Bryobacterales bacterium | reverse complement strand
CGCCGCCACCAGGCTGGGGTCCAGCTCGTGCAGCTTGGAGTAGCTCTCGATCTCATTGCGCCAGGGCATGGGGAACAGCAGCTCCCAGTAGCGGCGGGGAAGCGAGTCGACGGGAAAAGCCAGATAGCCGGGCGTGTAGTGCTTCAAATATCGGATGGCCTGGTGGTAGTTGCCGCTGGCGGCGGCTTGCTCGGAAAGTTCGAGCGCCGCCGGGTAGGCGAGCGCAGGCGAATCGGCGCGATAGCGCAGCTCGCGCTGGGCGAGGTCCGAAAGGCCCAGGCGATCGAGCAACTGAACGCGCCCGAGGTCAGCTTTCCACTCCGCCGGCGGCTCCTGCGGCGGCGCCGGCGGCCGCGGAATGGCGGCCAGCAACTCCGCCACGTGGGGCGGCGGCGCGGTGGCCGGCCCGGCGGCCCGCGGGAGTTTTTGCAGCCGCTCCAGGGCTTGCAGCCCGTAGTAATAGTTGGGGTAGACGGCCGTCAGATACTGGTAGCAGGCTAGAGCGGAAGCAAGATCGGATTTCGATTCCGCCAGGCGCCCCAGCCAGTAGACCGCGGCGGTGATCTGCTGGCTTTCCGGATAGAGGCGGATGTGATCTTCGAGAAGCTTTTGCGCATCGGGCTGGTGGTCCTCGTAGGCGCGCCAGGCGATGCGCCACTGGGCGGTGGAGGCATAGCGGCCCTTGGGAAACAGCTCGAGGATCCTGCGATACAGGGGTAGATACTGCTCGGGGGCATTATCGACCCAGTACTGGTTGGCGAGCCAGAACAGCGCTTCCGCGTGCCAGCGGGAGGCGGAGTGCTCGCGGCCGAGACGGGCGACGGTCTGGGCGAACTCCTCGGCGCGCTTCAGGCGGCGGGCGCAAGCGCCGATGTAGTAGAGCCGCTCGGCGTCGGCCTCGGCCGCGGTGACCCGCAGGGCCTTGAGCCACCGGTAGGCGCGGAGGGTGGCGTTGAGGTGGTAGTCGCAGACGCCCACACGCACGGCAGCCTGCTCGCGCGGCAGACCTTTCAGCCGCAGCGAAAGGGTCCGGTACTCGGCGCGCGCGGCCAAGTGCTTGGCGGCGGCGGCGAGCTTATCGGCGCGGCCCAGGCGCAGCTCGGGCGATGGCTCCGGATAGCGCGAGTGAAGCTTCAGGCGAAGCGCGCTGAGAGCGGTCAGCGCTGTTTTGGCCTCCGGCGCGGCGGGAAATTCGTAGTAAATGCGCTGGTAGGTTTCGGCGGCGCGGACAAGCTCGCCGGCGCGCTCGGCGACCTGGGCCAGCAGCAGCAAAGAAGAAGCGGTGGAATGCGGCGCTGCGGAGAGCAGGTCCAGCGCTTCGCGAGCCTGCGAGCTGAGGCTGAGGCTCTGCGCGCGCTGGATCAATGCCACGGTTCCCAGGGGGCTGGACGGGAATTGCTTGTGAAAGCCGGCCAGCGTGCGGGCGGCTCCGGCGTAGTCGCCCATGCCGGAAAGCGCCAGTGCGTGGTAATACACAGCGTAGTCGGCCAGCTCGAAGGGCTCTTTCGAAGCCTGCGCCAAATCCCTGGCCGCGGGGGCGAAGCGCTCGGCCTGCAGATCGCCGATGCCGAGAACCAAGTAGGCCAGCGGGGCCTGGGAGGGCGTGGCCGCCGCGCCGTCACCGTCGGCAAAATGCAGCAATGCCTCGCGGGCGGCGGGCGAGCCCGTTTCGAGAAACCGGCGGGCGAGGGGACCAAGCGTGTCGGTGGGGACCGCGGCCGCCCAGCTCAGAAGAAAGATGATGCCTGGAAGTGCGCGGCGCATGCTCGCAGATGACTTACCTAAAAGTCGGGCCCACCAGAGGCCCGGGATAATCAGGCCCCAGCAGCGCTTCGTCGTCGCAGGCGAGGGTGTGCGCCAGCTCGACGTGAAAATAATCGATGTCGCCGGCGGCGGTCTGGCCGAATTTGCGCTGATAAACCTCCCGGCTCTTGTCGATCTCGTCTTTCAGCAGTCCATAGAGATTCCGCTCCCGCCTGCCCTCGCGGATTTTGGCGGCGCGGTAAAGCTGCAGGTCGGCCACCAGGACGCGGGCGAAGCGCTGCGCGCGCATGTGCTGTTCGCGATCGGCGGGGGAGAGCAAATCCCAATCGGGAGGGTTTGCGGCCGGGGAGGGCGCGAGCGGCAGACGGAGGCGTTCCACTTTCGCTTCCTCTGCTTCGCCCTCGGCGGGCGGCGCGGGCCGCGTGGAAACCACTTCGATGGCCGCCTCGGCCACCGCGCACAGCAGCTCCAGGGCGGCCGCCTGGACGCCCTCGGTGGCGCCCACGCGGTCGGCATAGAGAATGGCGATGACGTTTTGCCGCAGCGAAAGAGGGAACAGATAAGCCTTCTCGTCGGCGGGGGAGGCGAACACCTCGACCAGGGCGGGAGAGAGGTGGCCGGAAAGGCCGAGCGAGACGACGGCCTCGCGGGTCTCGATGGCCTGGGCCAGAGCGGGCGCGCTGGCGATGGGCACCTGGAAACCGGCCCAGGCGTCGGCGAAGGCCGCGCCGTCGACGGCGAACCCGCACGCGCGCCAGCCCGCCAGGAAGTCGCCCCTGCGGAGCAGCAGGGCGGCGCGGCCGCAGTAGCCGGAGGCGGTGTCGAGCAGCGCGGCGCCGATTTCGGTGATACTGGAGGCGCGGCGGATGCGCCGCACGGCAAGATTCAAGGCTTCCGCAGCGCCGGCCTTGGCAAGGCGGCCGGCCTCCGTCGCGGCGGCTTCCCTGGCGGCGGCCACTTCGCGGCAGAGCTGCTCGCTGCACTCGCGCGTGAGCCGCTCGGCCAGGTCGCGACGAAGCGCGGCCAGAGGCGGGTCAAACGCCTGCTCGAGCACGCTATGCACGATTTCACCCAGTTCGTCAGGCATCCTCTCGCCCACAACCGCTACCATTGTAACCCAGCCTTTCCAGGAGGATGTGACTTATGGCCAAGCCATTGTCGGGCCAGATCGCTGTAGTGACCGGCGGCACACGCGGCATCGGACGGGCGATTGCGGAGGCATTGCTCGACGCGGGGGCGGGCGTGGTCATTTGCGGCCGCCGCGAGCCGGACGTCGCGCGGGCCGTGGAGCAGATGGCGAAAGCCGGGAACGCCATCATCGCCGGCCGCGCCTGCGACGTGGCGCGCTATGAAGAGGTCGCCGCGCTGTTCCGATTTATCAAAGAGCGATTCGACCGCCTGGACATTCTGGTCAACAACGCCGGCGTGGGCGTTTTCGAGCGTGTAGACCTGATCAGCGCGCAAGACTGGCGGCAAGTGGTGGAGACGAATCTTTCCGGCGCGTTCTATTGCACGCGCGAAGCGGCGCCGCTGATGCGCCAGCACGGGGGCGGTTTCATCATCAACATCGGTAGCCTGGCGGGGAAGAACGCCATGGCCGGCGGCAGCGCCTACAATGCGAGCAAATTCGGGCTGATCGGGCTGAGCGAGGCGTCGATGCTCGATCTGCGCTACGACAACATCCGGGTGAGCTGCGTGATGCCGGGCAGCGTGGCCACGGAGTTTGGCGGTCCCGGCGGCGCTTCGGGCGAATGGAAGATCGCGCCACGCGATATTGCTGAGACCGTGCTGCATTTGTTGCAGTTGCCGCCGCGGACGCTGGCCAGCCGCGTGGAGGTCCGCCCGACGCGGCCGCCACGGAAGGGCTGAAAAGCGTTTCCTGCCTCTGGGCGCTGTTTGAGTCACGCCATTTTCCAAAGAATTTGTGCTTTGGCTTCAGTCGCTTCGCTCGCCGAGGCGGCCGCCGCCGCTCCTCCTGCGGATACACTGGGAACAAAGGGGCGTGCAGGGCCGCGGCGATTCTGAGCAGGCCGTCGGCACGCACTGCCGGGGCAAGCGAGGGGCTCGGCCGGACATTGACGCCATCGACGGTTCCAGGATGGCTATCGGCGGATTTTATGCTGCACTGCGGCAAGCATCCAACCGATATGTCTGGTGTAGCCGCCCCGTGAACTCGGTTGGCTGGGAGAAGAGTTTAAGGGAGCCAGGGATGGCCAGTACAGTGAGGGCACTAGATCCAACACGGACCGGGCGCGATGCTGACCGCCTCGATCAAAATCTGCACAAGCGCATTGTCGGGCAGGATGAGGCGATCACGCACGTGGTCAATATCTATCAGACCTTCCTGGCGGGCATGAGCAGCCCGGGGCGGCCGGTGGGGAATTTTCTGTTTCTCGGGCCGACGGGGTCGGGCAAGACGCGCATGGTGGAGGCCACCGCGGAATCGCTGCTAGGCGACGCGCGGGCGGTGATCAAGATCGACTGCGCGGAGTTCCAGCACAGCCACGAGATTGCCAAGCTAATCGGCTCGCCTCCCGGCTACCTGGGGCACCGCGAGACGCATCCTCTGCTGAGCCAGGAGGTGCTGAATCAGTATCAGTCCGACAAGGTAAAGCTTTCCTTCGTGCTGTTCGACGAGATCGAGAAGGCGAGCGACGCGCTGTGGAACCTGCTGCTGGGCATTCTGGACAAAGCCACGCTGACGCTGGGGGACAACCGGCGCGTGGATTTTTCCCGCGCGCTGATCTTCATGACCAGCAACCTGGGCGCGGCGGAAATGAGCGCTCTGCTGAATCCCGCCATCGGCTTCACCCAGGCGCTGGGCGCTTTGGCGGGCGGGGCCGCGGGCGCGCCCATCACGGAAAAGCTGGCGGTCAAAATCACCAGCGCCGGCGTGGCCGCCGCCCGGCGCAAGTTTACCCCGGAGTTCATGAACCGGCTCGACAAGGTTGTTGTCTTCAAGCCGCTGGGCGATGCGGAGCTGCGCCGCATCCTCGATTTGGAGCTGGCCATGGTGCAGCGGCGCGTGTTCACCAACGCGCACGGCACGCCGTTCCTGTTCAAGCTCACCGACGGCGCCAAGGACTACCTGCTGCGCGAGGGCACCGATGTGAAATACGGCGCGCGCCACCTGAAACGCGCAATCGAGCGGTCGCTCGTTTACCCGATCTCGAACCTGATCGCTACCGAGCAGGTGAAGACCGGCGACCTGGTCCGCGTGGATTACGATCCGGCGGCGGAGGCCATGTCGTTTGTGCGCGAGGCGGAGGGCATGCCTGCCTATGCCATGGTGGAGGCCTCCGGCGTCGAGCCGGCCGTTCTGTTCAACGCCGATGCCGCCGCCGCGGTCCTCGAGCCGCCCAAGCCGGCCGGCGCCCGGTCGACCCGAAAATAATAAGAGGTTGCGCAAGAAAAAGATGCGCGCACGGGCGTTGGGCGCCGGGCGCGGCCGCAATCAGTGTGCGGCTACCATCGTGCTCTCAATTCCGATGTGGCCGGTCTGGGGATGGAAGCTGAAAAGCACGAGGTCAGCCGTGTCGCCGGGCTGCAGGAAGCCCGTGCGGCCGGTGAGCGAAACGGCGCGGGCGGGGTTGACGGTGGCCATGCGGAGCGCGTCGAGCAGGCTCAGGCCGGCGAAGCGCATCAGGTTTTCCACGCCTTGGTCCATGCGCAGGGCTGAGCCGGCCAGGGTGCGCGTGCCGACGATCTGCACGCGGTTATCGGCGGTCAGCTCCACATCCACATCGCCCAGACGGTAACGGCCGGGCGCGGAGCCGGCGCACGCGGTCGCGTCGGTGACGAGCACGCTGCGCTCCAGCCCCTTGGCCCGCACGGCGCATTTCACGAACGACGGCGGGAGGTGGATGCCGTCCACGATCAGCCCGGCGTAAAGCTCGTCGGCCGCCATCTGCTCCCAAATATAGTTGGGATGGCGGGGCAGCACGCCGTGCGCGCCGTTGCCGAGGTGCGTGGACATGGTCGCGCCGGCGCGGATGGCGTCGCGAATCTGCTCGGGCGCCGCCGCGGTATGGCCGATGCTGGCGACCACGCCGTCCTTTACCAGCAACTCGATGAGGGCCGTAGCGCCGGGCCATTCCGGCGCCAGCGTGAACAACCGGATCGCCCCGCCGGCGGCCTCCTGCATGCGCCGGTATTCGCCGCCGTCGGGCGGGCGAACGTGCTGGCGCGGATGCGCGCCGCGCGGGCCGTCATCGGGCGAGAGAAACGGCCCCTCGACGTGCACGCCGGCGATGGAGGCGCCCTCGTCAAGCTGGCCAGCGGCCCGCGCCAGGTTGCGCAGGGCGGCGAGCATGTTTTCGCGCGAGCCGGTGATGACGGTGGGGAAGAAGCGCGTGACGCCGGCCGAGCGCATGGCGCGAATCGAGCGGGCGATGTCGTCGAGCGTTGTCTCCGGCGAGTTGTAGTCCACGCCGGCGAAGCCGTTCACCTGGAGATCGATGAAGCCCGGCGCGACCCAGACGCCGCCGGCGTCTGGCTCGGATGCGCCGCCGGCCGAACCGCCGCCCGGCGACTCTCGCACCGCGGCGATCCGCCCGCCCGCGACTTCAATCTCGACCGGCCGGCCGCTCT
>DASQHK010000186.1:0-2022 GCA_035632135.1 Bryobacterales bacterium | reverse complement strand
TTCAACGGGCAGAGGATCGGCGACCGCGAGCCGATCAAAGACGTGGCGCGGAACCTGGAGCGATGGGTGCACGGCATTGTGGCCCGGACGCACACGCAGAGCACCATCGAGGAGCTGGCGCGGTGGGCCGCGGTCCCGGTGATCAACGCGCTGAGCGACCTTTACCACCCCTGCCAGGCGCTGGCCGACTTGCTGACCTTGCAGGAGAAATTCGGGGAGTTGCGGGGGCTGAAGCTGGCCTTCGTGGGCGATGGCAACAACGTGGCGCACTCGCTGATGCTCAGCGGGGCGCGGCTGGGCGTGGATGTGACGGTGGCCAACCCGCGCGGTTTCGAGCCCCGGGCGGAGATCGTGGCGAGCGCGCAGGAGCTGGCGGCGGCGGCCGGGGGCGCGGTGCGGCTGACCAGCGATCCGTTCGAGGCGGTGGAGGGCGCCCACGCCGTTTACACCGACGTGTGGGCGAGCATGGGGCAGGAAGGCGAGAGCAAGAGGCGGCGGAAGGCGTTTACCTCTTATCAAGTCACAGAGCGGCTGATGGCGGCGGCGCGGCCGGAAGCGGTTTTCCTGCACTGCCTGCCGGCGCATCGCGGCGAAGAGGTCACTGACGAGGTGATCGAATCGCCCGCTTCGGCGGTGTTCGATCAGGCTGAGAACCGCCTGCACGCGCAGAAGGCGCTGCTGCTGATGATGCTATCCTGAGTGGCTTGCGGGAGGCGGCCGCCGCCGGCGGCCCGCCAGTCCGGGAGGGGCGAGCCACAAGCTTTGGTTCCATGAACAAACCTAAAAAAGTAGCTCTGGCCTACTCGGGGGGCCTGGATACTTCCATCATCATCCCGTGGCTGCGCGAGAATTACGGCTGCGACGTGATCGCCGTGTGCGGCGATATCGGGCAGGGGGACGAGCTGGAGGGGATCGTCCAGAAGGCGAAGAACAGCGGGGCGTCGGAAATTCACGTAGAAGACATGCGCGAGGAATTCGTCACCGAATACCTGTGGCGCATGGTGCGGGCGGGGGCGGTCTACGAGCACAAGTATCTGCTGGGGACTTCTATCGCGCGCCCGCTGCTGGCGAAGCGCCAGGTGGAGGTGGCGCTCGAGACGGGCTGCGACGCGCTGGCGCACGGGTGCACGGGCAAGGGGAACGACCAGGTGCGCTTCGAGCTGGCCTACAAGGCCCTGGCGCCGCAGCTTCGAGTGATTGCGCCGTGGCGGGAATGGAGCATCCGCTCGCGCGAGGACGCGCTCGAATACGCGGCGGAGCGCAAGATCCCGGTGGATGCGAGTACTACGAAGATCTACAGCCGGGACCGCAACATCTGGCACATTTCGCACGAGGGGGGGGCGCTGGAGGACCCGGCCAACGCGGCGCCGGACGACGTGTGGGTGCTGACGCGGCATCCCTGGGAGGCGCCGGACACGCCGGGCGTGGTGACCATCGGCTTCGAGCGCGGGACGCCGGTTGCGCTCGACGGCAAAAAGCTTTCGGGCGTGGAGATTGTGGAGGCGCTGAACCGGCTGGGCGCGGCGCACGGGGTGGGTCGCATCGACCTGGTGGAGAACCGCTTTGTGGGCATGAAATCGCGGGGCTGCTACGAGACGCCGGGCGGGACGCTGATCGTGCTGGCGCACCGGGAGCTGGAGGCGCTGACCCTGGACCGGAACACGCTGCATTACAAGCAGCGCATCGCGCTCGACTATGCCGAGCTGGTGTACAACGGGTTCTGGTTTACGCCGTTGCGGGAGGCGCTCGATGACTTTGTGGCAAAAACGCAGGAGACGGTGACGGGCGAGGTGAAGCTGCGGCTGCTGAAGGGGAGCGTGGACGTGCTGGCGCGGCGCTCGCCCTACTCTTTGTATTCGTTAGACATTGCCAGCTTCACCATGGGCGCTTCCTACGACCAGAAGGACGCGCTGGGCTTCATCAACCTGATCGGCTTGCCGATGAAGGTGCGGGCGGCGGTGGCGGGAACGGGGGCGACCGCTCCCAAGAGGCACTCGTGAAACTGTGGGGCGGGCGATTCGA
>DASQHK010000185.1:0-13521 GCA_035632135.1 Bryobacterales bacterium | reverse complement strand
TCCGGCGTGGAATTTGTGGATGGTATCGATCATCAGCTCGTCGCCGGCCGCTTCGACCCATTGGGTCGGCGAGGAGACGTGCTCGATGTTGACGAACATTCCGCCCGGGCGCAGCAGCGCGAAGATCTCCGCGTAGAGTTGGCGCTTGCGTTTGTCCGGCTGGTGATGGATGCAGAAGCCCGAGGCGATCAGATCGAAGGGCGCGCGGGCGCGGACGGCCTTCATCCAGGCGCGCTCGCCCAAGTCGGCGACGACGAAGCGCACGCGGCGGCCGTGATTTTGAAGCTGCGCTTTGGCCTGCTTGAGCATGGGGGGCGAAAAATCGACCAGCGTCGCCTGGGCACGCGGAAAGCGCGCCAGGATCGCCGCCGCCACCACGCCGCTGCCGCAGCCGAGGTCGGCGAAGGCGCGCAGGGGCTTGCCGTTCGCTTCGATCAGCCGGATCAGAATCTCGATCTGCTCTTTGGCGAAGGGGATGCCGCCGCGCACGCCCTGCAGAAACCGTTGCGCCACGGAGGCGTCTTTCCAGATCTCGTCGTTCATAGCTTGATGCGCAGAAATTCCGCCGGTGTTTGCGGAGCCGCGTTCTGCCGGGCCAGGCTTTGCCGGGCGAGGCTGCGGCACTCGAGAAGCGTGTGCGCGGCAATCTCAGCCAGGTGCTGCGCAAACGCGCCGCGATAGTCGAGATCGAGGCGGCCCGCGGCGCCGTCGGGCAGCGAGAAGCGGATGGTCAGGCGGCGCTTCGCGCGGCGGTCCGGGTTCTGCTCGCGCTGCGGCGGCGCCTTGGCGAAGGAGACGTACTGCGGGCGGTACTCCTGGCCTTCCACGGCGATCTCATCGACGCCGGCGAGAGCGAAGCGCAGCTTCACGTCGTCGAGCTTGGCGGCGGCGGCGAGCAGCGCCTCCTCGGGCGTCAGAAACAGCAGGACGGACGTTCCGGGCGGCAGATCCACATCGCCCGCGGCGAGCGCGCCGCCGTTAATCACGTGGCGCGCGCCGAGCTGATCGGCGAGCTTTTGGGTCGAGTCGGGGTCTTCGGCGGGGCCCCACATGGTGGCAAGGGCCAGCACCACTACGCCCGTCCAGGTCAGGGCGGGACGGCCTCCGCTCAAGAGCATGAGCGCCAGGCCGGCCGCCCAGCCGCCTGCCCGCACCCATTTCCACGCCGGCCGGCGCCGCAGCCGACGCCACAGCGGGATCAGCAGCAGCAGCCCGAACAGGGGGCGCAGCGTGGCCTGCAACATCCGCCGCCCCAGCGCTTGGCGCGGCGCGCCTGCCTCTGTATTACGAATGTGTACCTCGCTCGCCGTAGCGCACCGCCAGCACCGTCAGATCATCGGCCTGGGGCCGGCCCGCGCAGAACTGCGTCACGGTCTGCACCAGGCTTTGCTCCACTTCGGCCGGCGCGCCGCCGGCCTGGCGCTTCGCCCAATCCAGGAGCCGGAGCACGCCCCACGTCTCACCGCGCGGGTTCTCCGCTTCGGTCACGCCGTCGGTGTAGAGCAGCAGCAGATCACCCGGCGCCAACTGAATCGCCGCCTCGGGATAGCGCGGCTCTTCTAATAATCCCATGAGCGGTCCGCCCTCGGTGAGCTGCGTCACGCGGCCGCCGCCGGCAATCCAGAGCGGAGGATTGTGGCCGCCGTTTGAGTACCGCAGGCGTCCGGAGCGCTCGAGAATGCCCACGAACATCGTGGTGAAGGTGCCGACCATGGCGCGCCCCCGGATGCACTCGTTGATGGTGGCCATGAGGGCCGGCAGGTCGGCGGTGTGCTGCGCCGCGGCGTGCACCACCCCTTGCAGCATGGCCGCCTGGAGCGCGGCCGCGGGCCCTTTGCCGGAGACGTCGGCCATGACCAGCAGGCAGCGGCCGGCGTCGAGCGGGAGCAGATCGAAGTAATCGCCGCCGACCTCGTAGCAGGGCACGCTCTGGCCGGCCGCTGCGAGGAAGTCATTGCAGGCAAAGTCGCGCGGGGCGAGCGACCGTTGCACGCCGCGCGCCAGGTTCAGCTCGCTCTCCAGGCGCGCCTTCTCGATTTCGGAGCGGCGCAGGCGCTCGTTGTCCAGCTCCACCGCCGTGAGCGAGGCCACGGCGTTGATCAGTTTCTGGTCGGCGGAGGTGAAAATGCGTGCGCCCTCGCGCCGCCCCAGGCACAAATAGCCCAGCGAGCCGTCGCCGGCCGGCAGGCTGGAGGCCAGAAACCGCGCCGGCGCGTCCGGCTGCTCGATCATCCACTCCTGGCGCAGGGCGTGCGAGAGAACCTGTCCCTTGTTGCGAAAATGGAGCGGCTGGAGCACGCGGCCGACGATCTGCTCGACGGTGGCCGCCGGAACGTGCAGCCGGCAACCCTCGGGCACGCGCGGCTGCTCCCCGTCCCAGCGCACCACCCAGCCGCAATCGGCCTGCGTGATGTCCAGAGCCTCGCGCAGCGCCACCGCGGCGATCTGGTCTTCGTCGGCCAGCCGCCCGATCTTGGCGCCGAGCGCGTAGAGCAGCGACAGCTCTTCGTACACGGTGAGCAGCTCGCCGCGCAGGCTCTCGACGGTGCGCCGCAGCAGATCCAGCTCCCTCGATGACTCGTGCAGTTTATCCGCGTCCATCGGCGTTGATTGGCGGTTGCCGTTTCAATCCAGCAATTCGTGGAGCTTTTTGCGCAGGCTGCGGGGGCTGAAGGGCTTGGTCATATATTCATCGGCGCCGCTCTGGTAGCCTTGCTCCGCGTCGCGCTCCTGGCCCATGGAGGTGAGCAGGATGATGTAGATGCCGTGGGTCAGCGGGTCGGCCTTCAGCGCGCCGCACACTTCAAACCCGTTTTTCTTGGGCATCATGACGTCGAGCAGCATCAGGTCGGGCTTTTCGGCCTGCGCCACGCGCAGGGCCTGCTCGCCATCCTCGGCGGTCACCACCGCGTAGCCCTCTTCGCGCACCACGTAGGTCACCGACTCCAGGATGTGAAGCTCATCGTCGCACACCAGCACCTTCTTGTTCACCGCCATTTCGGCTCTCCTTCACACGCTGCGCCCGGCGATCTCTCCGTCCGAGGCGCGAGCCGCGGCCCTCGCCGGCGCGGTGAAATAAAACGTGCTGCCCGCACCAAGCTCGGACTCGACCCAGATCTCGCCGCCGTGGTGCAAGACAATCTCCCGCGAGATGGTCAATCCCAGGCCCGTGCCGCCGCGCCCGTCGCGGTCTTTCCCGCCCTGATAGAATCGCTCAAACACGCGCTCGCGCTCCTCCGGGGGGATGCCGGGCCCGGCGTCGGCGACCGCCACGCGCGCGTAATCGCCGGGCACGCCGGCGCGCGGCCCGCTGGTGGAGGTCCGCTCCAGCCGCACCTCGATGCGTCCCCGCGGCGGCGAAAACTTGATGGCGTTGCCGAGCAGGTTGGTCACCACCTGCTGGAGCCGGTCCCGGTCGCCCCACACCGTCTGCGGCTCGGAGGCGGAGACTTCCAGTTCGACGCCCTTCTCCGCCGCCAGCGACAGCAAAGGCGCCGCCGCCTCCCGGATCACCTCGCGCAAGTCCCCCTGGCTCATCCGCCAGGTCATGGCGCCGCTCTCGATCTTCGCCAGGTCCAGCAGGTCCGAGATGAGCCGCGACAGGCGGTCGCTCTCCTTATTGATGATCTCCAAAAACCGTTTCTGCGTCTCGATTTCCGGCGGGGAGTCGAGCAGGATCTCCGCAAACGCCTTGATGGAAGTGAGCGGGCTGCGCAACTCGTGCGAGACGGTGGAGAGAAACCGCGACTTCAGCTCATCGAGTTCCTGCAGCCGCCGGTTGGCCTGCTCGAGTTCGAGCGTCCGCTCCCGCACTTTCTCTTCGAGGCCGGAGTAGAGGAGGTTCATCTCTTCGCGATTCTCCGCCAGCCGCTGCGCCATCTGGTTGAAGTTGCGCACCAGCTCGCCCACCTCGTCGCGCAGGGCGGCGCCGGTGTTGACGCGGCCGGTCAAATCGCCGCCGGCAATCTGGTTGGCCACCCGTCCCATAGTGGTGATGGGGGTGACCATGCGCTTCGCCAGCAGGATGTTGATCGCCAGCGCCAGCAGCACCAGCGCGGCATAGAGCGCGACGTTTTGCCGCATGAGCTGCCGGAGCCGGCGGCTGAGCTCCCGCTCCTCGACGCCGATGCGCAGCATCCCTTGCGGCTGCCGTCCGGCGGCGAGGCCGAACATGGTGTCGAGTTCGGTGTTCATTCCGGTGCCGGCGGCGGTCACCGGCGTCTGGATCTCGTAATAGGTCCGGCCGCCGCCGTCGCGCAGGCGGCGCAGCCGGCTCTTCACGCCCGGCACGGCCTCCGCCTCGCCGACGCCGACCAGCCCGGCCGGCTCCCCGCTGGCGGCGAGCGTCTCCTTGTCGCCTTTGGTCAGGATGACGTACGCGATGCCTTCCCTGCGCTGCAGCTCTCCCACCAGCCGGCCGAGGGTGCGGCGATCCGGCGACAAAATGATTTCGGAGGTGTTGGCCTCGATCCAGTTCAGCGCCTGGGCCTCCAGCCGCCGCGCCATCTCCTGGTAGAGCATGGAGCGAAGCTGCGAGACGGAATACCAGGTGACCGCCAGGCCCAGCGCGAAGAAAATGCAGGCCGAGCTGAGAACGAGTTTGCCGGTAATGCCCAGCCGTTTCATCGCCGTGTTTCCAGAACCCGAGTCACTGCGAGAGAATCTCCGCCCGCAAGTCGGCCGGGATGGGAATGCCCAGCCGCTTCGCCACCTGCCCATTGATAGTTACTACGGTGTTTTCGGCGGGCTCGACCATTTCCCCGGGGCGCTTTCCGCGCTCCAGAACTTCGCGGGCCATCTCGGCCGCGCGCTGGCCGGCTCTCACCGAATCGGCGCCCACGCTCATCAGCGCGCCCGCTTCCACGAACGGCGCGGCCGGCGCAATGAGCGCCACTTTATCGCGCAAGCTGTACTCCACGAGTAATTTGAAATTCGCCGGGTTGGCGATCACGCGGTCCCACAGCAGCCAGAAGGCGTCCACCTCGCCCAGCAGCTCGGGAATGATGCGCGCCGCTTCCTGGGGCGTGTCCGCCGCGCGCGGCACCAGCTTCACCGGCCCGCTCAGCAGCTTCTGCGCCTGCCGCACCAGCTTGCCGCTGGTGGCCTCGTCATAAATCACCCCGATGCGCCGGGCCTTGGGGAGCGCCTTCTGGATGCTGGCCAGCTCTTTGGCCAGGTCCACCTCGAGCGACACGCCGCCGATGTCCGGACCGGCCAGGTGGTTCTGCGCCGGGTTCAGAGCCAGGCAATACACCACCGGCACCGCCGGCAGCTTTCCCCGGGCGGCCCCGGCGATTTGTGTGCCTATTGCTACGATCAGGGAAGGCGGGGATTTCTCCAGCCCGGCCAGCCGCTCGTCGGTCTCTTTCGGGCTGCTGTTGAACCGGATGACTTCAAGGCGGCCGGAATCTCCAAACGCTTCCTCAAACCCTCGCGCCGCCTGCTGGTAGATCAATGCGCCATCCTCTACCAGCACCGTCACGCGCGGCGGGGGCGGCGGCGCGGCGGGGGCACGGCCCAAGCCCTGGCACACGATCCCCAGCAGCGCTGCCCGGCAGAGAAGGCCGAACCTGCGCGTGCCCGCCGCCATTCTCATCCCGACCGCTGGCGGCCTGGCCGCGTCGGGAATCCCCGGATTGCCGCTAATCACGTTCGAGGCACACAACACCCACCCAGCTCCCCACACAGAGGGCTAACTACTAAGTGAGCCCGCTGACAAGCGCTGTTACACAGAATGCCAAATAAAAATAAATCCCCGGCGGAGATGGTTCCAAGAGAAGCGTTTCCCGCGCTGCCGCCGGCTCAAATGGAGCGCTTTTTTGAAGCGCCGGGATCAAAATTGCAGCCGCACCCCAAACTGAATCAACCGCGACGGGTTGTCCAGCGGCAAGCTCCCGAACCGTGAAAACGTGCGATTAAATCCATAGTAGGCTTGTCCGAAATTCGGGTCGGAATACACAGTTACCGGCGCCGACAGGTTGGGATGATTGAAAAGATTGTAGAATTCCCCGCGAAACTGCAATTGCAGCCCCTCGCGCACGACGATGGAGCGGAGCAGGGCAAAGTCATAATTCCAGAAGCCGGGTCCGGCGAGCGCTCCCCGTCCCAGGGTCCCCACGTGATTCACCGCCGGGCGGAACTGGCTTGGATCGAGCCATTGCACACCGCCGGCAACGTTCTGCTGTCCGGAGGTTTCCCCCGGCTGCCCCACAAAATCCACGCGGTTGTTGCGCAGCCCGGGGGCGGCAGTGGACAAAACGGATCCGATGGCGGTGAGCGGGAATCCCGTGCGATAGGCCCCAATGGTACTCACGGTCCAGCCATGCAGCGCCTGGCGGGCCCAGCGGCTTTCGAAATGGGGCGCGGGCAGATCCCAGATGGCGTTGAAAACGAGGTTCTGGCGCTGGTCGAAATTGGCATTGCCCCGGTCCAGCCGCGCGTCGAACTGGCGGGTGAAGGAGGCCAGCGCGATACCGCTCGGCCCGGTCTGCAACTCTTCGAAAATGTCGCTCTGGTTGTCGATGGCGTGGCTGTACGTATAAGAGAACTGGTACTGCAACCCGTGGCTGAAGCGCCGCCGCAAACCGATTTCCAGGTCCAAGTAATTCGAATTGCCGGCGTTCGAAAGAAACGTGTCTTCGCTGATCGTCTTGTTGTATTTCGTGATGCCCCCCCCGACGCGGTTGATGGTGTCGCGGCTGAGCAGCTTCCGGCCAACCGAGCCGGCGTGGCCGATCTCCACCAGAAAGTTCGGCGTCACCGTCTGTTGCACTCCGACATACCAGTTTTGAGCGTAAGGAGTGCGCAGGTTTTCGTCCAGTTGCACCACCGACCCCGGCAGCAGGGTCTGATTCAGATAAGGCAGCATAGCGGCCCCGGGGAGCAGAAAGCGGGGCGTGCAGCCTACCGGGGGTAAGCAGCTCACCACCTGCTGACCGTTCGAGCTTAAATCGCGAATGGTGTCGAACACCCGGTCGAAGGCCACCGCATAGCCCGCCCGCACAACGGTCCGGCCGCGCCCCAGCGGGTCCCACGCCAGCCCAATGGAGGGCGCAAAGCCGACCCGGTCGGGGCGATACAGCCGGTCTTTCAGGTCTCCCGTGTTCTGAGTGGCCGGCCGGAGCACGCCGTTCGCCAGCCGCTCCTCGATCGTCGCGCCGGAGCCCCAGTAAAAGTTGACATCCTGCGAGGGATCGGTATTGTGATTGACGCCAAAGTATTCGTAACGCAAACCCAAGTTGAGCGAGAAGCGCCGATTCACCCGGAAGTCGTCCTGGAAGAACGCGGCCCAATCCCCCGAGCGATATTCGCGCGCCAGGTTCGGCAGCCGCAGGTTGCCGGAGGAGAAGCGATCGACGGCGATGGAAAACGCGAACGGCACGCCCTGGGCGAAGGCCCGCAGGTCGGGGAATAAGTAGAATCCGTCCAGAAAGTTTCCGGCGCCGCCCAATGCGTCGTTCTGGATTCCGAGCGTCATGCGGTCGGTCATGTTGCGGCGATAGTCGAATCCGGCAATGAACGCCGAGCGCCCTCGCCGGGCCGTGAACAGATCGGAAAACTGCACCACGTTGTTGTTCTCGCGCGTGTCCCCCTGGCGCTTATTTCCGGGGAGCACCAGAGAGGAGTCGGTCAAGAGCTGGATGAGCGGAACATCGGGCTGGGGGCGGGGCATGCTGATCCGCTCCCGGCTCCAGCCGACCTTGAAATCGTTGATCAGCCCGGCCTCGAACGCGTGGGTCCAGCCGAGCAGCGTGTTGTAAGCCCCGAAGTGATCGACTGGCCGCAGGCCGAGGTAACCGTTGGAGCCGTCGTCATCCACGAGCTGCTGATCGGTGGATGCCAGCGTGAAGCGCGCGACGAGCCGGTCTTTGCCCCCGGCAAAATTCCGGTCGATGCGCTCGGTCGCCAGCAGCGTGTCGATCCGGTTCGGCACTTGCGCCGTCGCCGTGCTCACGTTGGGATCCGTGGCCGACGGCGCGCCGGGAAGCGGCGGGAATTCGGTCAAGAGCTGCTTGGCCAGCGAATTGGCCGGAAGGCTTTGGATGAAAGACGAGGACGGCGCCCGATATTGCCTGGTCTGGCCGAACCGCAATCGCGAGGCTTCCAGCACGCTGGTGAAAAAAGTCTTGTTTCTTTGAATCGGCCCGCCTAGCGAATATCCGAACTGGTTGTGGCGCACGGGAGACTTGCCTTGCCCGATCGCATTATTGGCAAAGGTGTTGGCTTCGAGCGCGTCATTCGCCAGAAACTCGAACAGGCCGCCGTGGAACCGGTTGGTCCCCGCCCGCGTGGCCACCTGCGCTACAAACGCCGTGGCGCGCTCGTTTTCAGCGGAGAAGCTGCTGTTGACCATCCGGAATTCCTGGATGGCTTCGGCCGATGTTGCCGCCACCGGGCCGGTCAAATCGGTGTCGTTGTTGTCGACGCCGTCCAGCACGTAGTTGCTGCCGGAAACGCGCTGCCCATGCACGGCAAACGAGAGACCCCGCCTCACAATGGCCCCCTGGCCGGTCACCCCCGGCTGCAGCAGAAACAGCGAATAGATGTTGCGGTCCTCGAGGGGCAGCAGAAGGATCTTGTTCTCATCCACCACCACCGAAACCGAAGACGCGATGGTTTCGACCGGCAGCGCCGGGGCCGGCGGCAGGCTTTCGAGAAGCTGGTTGGTCAGCTCGCCGGCGGCTCTCAGGCTCTGGAGCGACTCCAGGGCGAAGTTCTGCTCGTCCTTCGCCCCTACATCCAGTTGAATCCCCTGTTTCTTTTTTCCCTGATAGCCGGCCAACTCGGCGCGCACATCGTAGGCGCCGGCCGGCAACGAGGCCAGCAGATATTGGCCGGCCGCGTCGGTGAGCGTGGTGTTTTCAAACCCAGTGTCGGCGTTGTGCGCCGTCACGCGGGCCCCGCGCAGGTTTTTTCCCGCGTTGTCGGTCACCACCCCCCGCACTTGCGCGTTGGGGCCCTGCGCCGCCAGCGTGGCCGCCGCGAGCAGCCACCCGAACGCCGCCCGGACCCGCCTCCTCCAGGGACCTCTTCGCCGTGGCTCAATCGCTTCACTCATGACACACTTAGAGCGCGGACTACAAAGTTTAAGTTGCCGTTTTCCGCTGTTCGTTACACCGCGCAGAAAAGAAACTTCCACCATCGCGCCCGCAAGCGCTCCGGCTATCTTATCGCGTCACTAGCACATGCCCACACAGATAAACTCCCCAATGTCGGGATCCCACTCAAAGACACAGCACGGGTCGGCCCCCGCGGCCACCGCCTCGCCTTTGTAATGCTTGGCGACGGTGAAGTGTCCTTTGCCCACCTCTTGGGGCATGATCACCAGGTTCTCACCAGGTTTCAGGGCCTTCACCCGATGGGTGATCTTGTGAGCCACCTGAAACCGCCTGGCGATGGCCCTGTGCCGCTTGAAAACCTTTCCCAGCTCGTTGAGAAAAGCACACTCTACCTTGGTCAGGTCCTTACAGTTCGTCATTCCACTCCTCCTCGCTTGTCGTCATCCCAAACCGCCATCCAGCCCACACCACGGCCCCCAACCCTCAGAAAAGCTCCAGTACCTAGTCCAACTTAGGCGTATAATTGTGACCCAGCACTGACACTTTTGCAATGGAATTCGATTCCGAGGCCCTGGAACGCTACCGTCTGAAGCTGCGCTACAAGGTCAGCTATCATCTGGGCGGGTTCTGTCCGGACGTGGAAGACGTCGTTCAGGAGACCCTCGCTCGGTTCGTAAGTGCCTTAAAAGACAACAAGATCCACAACCCGGCGAGCACCGGCGCCTTCCTCAGCGGGGTCTGCAATAACGTCATTCTGGAGTACCGCCGCCGGCTGTGGCGGGAGAATCCGCCCGAGACGGAAACCCCGGCACCCACCCCGCTGATGCCTCCCGAGGCCGACGCCCTGGAGCTGCGGGACGCCGTGAGCGAGGCCTTGCGGCAGATGTCGGACCGCGACAGCGAGCTGCTGCGCGCTTTCTTCCTCCAGGAGAAGGACAAGGACGAAATCTGCCGCTCCACCGGTCTTTCCGATACCCAGTTTCGCGTGGCCCTATTCCGCGCCAAGGACCGGTTTCGCAAAATTTATCGCCAGGGCCTGAAACGCACAGCGTCCGGGGGTCACTAAGTGGATAGGAGAGCAGAAATGCAGTTCCACGACGATCCGCTAACACGCGAAGAGCTGATTCGGAGTTACCTGCTGAAGCGCCTGGGGCCCGCCGAGGCCGAAGCGTTCGAGAGCCACTACCTGGTCTGCGAGGAGTGCTTCGAAGAGCTGCGCGCAAGCGAGCTGCTGATGAGCGGCCTGACCCAGACGGCGGTCGATCGCCGGTGCATCCAGCAGGACGTGGTGCTGCTGCGCTTCTCCGCCCCCGTGCAGCTCACCCGGCAGTCGCGCGAGGCGACTGCCCTGCTGGAGGGCGTGCTGCAGCAGAAGGACACGAAAGTGCTCATCGACCTGAGCCGCGTCAGCCGCATCGACAGCGCCGGTCTGGGCGTGCTGATGAACTGCTACTCGCACGCCATCCGCAACCACGGCATGCTGAAGCTGCTGAACCCCAGCCCGCAGGTGCGCGACCTGCTGCGGCTGACCCGCATCGACTCGGTGGTGGAAACCTACGACGACATGGGCCAGGCCGTCGAGAGCTTCGTCGCCCCCGGCAGCCCGCAGTAGCGGGCTGCCGGCTGGGGCCGGCGTGCGATGCGATATCCGTGAGCCAGCGCTTCCGAAGGTTCATCACCAAACCACCAACACCCGAAAGAGCCTTCCGCCGACGACGGCGGGAGGTAGCGCGACGCGCCCGTAATCCGTCCGTAAGGAGCATCGCCAGTTACCGCTCCCTTTGGTCGCGGCTCGGATTCCTGCGAGGCCTTACGGGCGGATTACGGCCGCGCCCGGCGGCCCGGTTTTGGCGGGGCGGGCGTGATATAATGAATGGGCATGCTTAATTTTTCCGCGGGACAACAGGTGAAGCACGAGAGGTACGGATTCGGGACTGTTCTTTTCTGCGACGAAGAGCGGATCTCGATCCGGTTCGACGACCACGGCGAGAAGAAGTTTGTGCGTTCGATCGTGCTGCTCGAAAAAAGTGATCGGGAACCGCCTCCGGAAAAGAGGAGAGCCTCGCGGCCGCGCAAACCCAAGGTCGCGCCGGCCACTGCCGCCGCCAAGTAGGATCACGCCCAGCGAGCGGGCGAAAACGGGTGAAACTTTTCTTTCCCCTCCGATGGGGAAATGTTAGAATCGGGCTTAGTCGTCGCGCCCCATGAAATTTGGCGTAGTCATCTTCCCCGGCTCGAACTGCGATCACGACGCTTACTACGCCCTGTCACACAACCTCAGCAAGCAGACGGCGTACATATGGCACCAGTCGGAGGACCTGCAAGGCTGTGACGCGGTCATCCTGCCGGGCGGATTTTCCTACGGCGATTATCTCCGCACCGGGGCCATCGCCCGCTTCTCGCCGGTGATGCGCGCGGTAACGCGCTTCGCCAATTCGGGCGGGCTGGTGATGGGAATTTGCAACGGCTTCCAGATTCTGGTGGAGGCGGGGCTGCTGCCCGGAGCGCTGCTGCGCAACCGCGGGCTGCATTTCATCTGCCGCACGGTCTATCTGCGCACCGAAACCAGCGACACTCCGTTCACCTGCGAGTTGAAGGCCGGGGAAGTGCTGGCCGTGCCGATGGCGCACGGCGAGGGATGCTACTTCGCCGAGCGCGCCACGCTCGACCGCCTCGAGCGGGAAGACCGCATCGTGTTCCGCTACGCCACGCCGGCCGGCGAGATCACCGCCGCGGCCAACCCCAACGGCTCGCTCGACAACATCGCCGGCATCGTGAGCGAGGGGCGCAACGTGTTTGGCATGATGCCGCACCCCGAGCGCGCCTCCGACCCGCTGATGGGATCGGCAGACGGCCTGCGCATTTTTGGATCGCTCGCCTCGTGGCTGGCGCAGGGGGCGCGGCGGGAGATCGTGCGCACGACGGGCCTGGTCCGCCATACCCTGTAAAACCTCATGGCCACCATCAGCGCGGCGATCGTCTCGCAGCACCAGTTGACGCTCGAGGAATACGAGTCGATCCTGCGCATCCTGGGGCGCGAGCCGACCTTCACCGAGCTGGGCATCTTCAGCGTGATGTGGAGCGAGCACTGCTCTTACAAGAGTTCGCGCGTCCACCTGAAAAAGCTGCCGACCGAGGGCCCGCGCGTGCTCGAAGGGCCGGGCGAGAACGCCGGGGTGATCGACATCGGCTCGGGCTATGCGGTGGCATTCAAGATCGAGTCGCACAATCACCCCAGCTTCATCGAGCCGTTTCAGGGCGCGGCCACGGGCGTCGGCGGCATCCTGCGCGACATTTTTACGATGGGAGCGCGGCCGATTGCGGTGCTGAACTCGCTGCGGTTTGGACCTTTGAGCGAGGCGCGCAACCGGCGCATCCTGGAGGGCGTGGTCGGCGGCATCGCCCACTATGGCAACTGCTTCGGCGTGCCGACGGTGGGGGGCGAGTGCGTCTTCGAGCCGTGCTACAGCAGCAATCCATTGGTCAACGTTTTCGCACTGGGCATTTTTCGCCGCGACGAGATTTTCCGCGCCTGCGCCACGGGAGTGGGCAACCCGGTCATTTACGTCGGAGCGAAGACGGGGCGCGACGGCATCCATGGGGCTTCGATGGCGTCGGCGGAGTTCGATGAGCAGTCGATGGAGAAGCGGCCCAACGTGCAGGTGGGCGACCCGTTCATGGAGAAGCTGCTGCTCGAAGCGTGCCTGGAGGCGATGCAGACCGGCGCGGTGGTGGGCATCCAGGATATGGGCGCGGCGGGGCTGACCTGCTCGACCTGCGAGATGGGCGGCCGCGCCGGCACCGGCGTCGAGATCGACCTGAGGCACGTGCCGCAGCGCGAGACTGGCATGACGCCCTACGAGATCATGCTTTCGGAATCGCAGGAGCGCATGCTGCTGGTGGCCCAGAAGGGGAGGGAAGGCGAGATCTTCGACGTGTTCCGCAAGTGGGGACTCGACGCGGTGACCATTGGCCGGGTGACCGGCGACGGCATGCTGCGCGTGAAGGATCACGGCGCGACGGTGGCTGAAATTCCCAATGCCGCGCTTTCGGATCAAGCCCCGCTCTACCGCCGCGCGGCCATGACGCCGCCGCGCCGGGCGCCGCTCGATGGCCCGCTGATCGCCGCCCGCACCGGCGCGCAGCTTGCCGCTGATCTCGAAGCGCTGCTCGCCTCCGGCGACATCTGCTCCAAGCGCTGGATCTACGAGCAGTATGACTACTCGGTACGAACCAATACCATCCAGGGGCCGGGAAGCGACGCCGCCATCGTGCGCATCAAAGAAACAGGGACCTCGGTGGCGATGTCGCTCGATGGCAACGGCCGCTATTGCTACCTTTCGCCGCGGGAGGGCGCGCGGCTGGCGGTGGCCGAGTGCTGCCGGAACCTGGCTTGCGCCGGGGCCGAGCCGGTGGCGGCGACGAATTGCCTGAATTTCGGCAACCCCGAGCGGGCGGAGAT
>DASQHK010000184.1:0-9014 GCA_035632135.1 Bryobacterales bacterium | reverse complement strand
ACCTCCGCGCGGCCAGCGGCCTGTAAAGAAGCCGCTATACCAAGTACTTTGTATCGTAAAGCATCGACGGCTTCTCGTCAATAGCCCGGCTCTGGCGGCTATCGGCTGGAAACACGCCCAGCGCTTAGCAATTGCCGAAGGAGGTCGCGTCGCTTCAACCAGAGACCCTCAGCGACTTGCGAATCAGGTCGGCGCCGCCAGCCTCCTCCTCCGGACGACTCAGCGCAGGAGCGTGCGGATGGGGCTGGATGCGAACGTGCGGTATGCCGGTGCGTGGCAAGAAAGGGCTCCCTAATTAGAGGCATGCACCCGACCGCACCGCAAGGCACGGCGGCGGGCGATGCCCCAGTTCCTAGGTTGCCGGACATGCTAAACTCGAAGCCGGTTGAAGGTCAGGCAACTGATTCGTATGCTGGAGCAGGACGGGTGGCGACTGGCGCGAACGCGAGGCAGCCATCGGCAGTTCAAGCACCCGAGCAAACCAGGGACCCTGACCGTGGCTGGGAAGCCAGGCGTTGATATCCCGCCGGGAACCCTCAACGCCATTTTGAAGCAGGCCGGCCTGAAAGACTGAGGAGCAGTGCAATGCGATACATGGTCGTAGTCGAGCGCGGAGAGAAGAGTTGGGGAGCCCATGTCCCGGACCTTCCTGGCTGCGTCGCCGCAGGGGACACAAGAGAAGAAGTACTGCAACTGATCCGCGAGGCCATAGACTTCCACATCGATGGCCTCAAGCAGGACGGTGTCCCCGTGCCCCCGCCAAGCTCGGAGAGTGAGTTCGTGGAAGTCACCGCAGCCTGAACACGAGTTAGCCGCCCCCGGCTGATGGCCAGCCGGCCTTCGATCGGCAAGTGGGCGAGAGACGCCCAAACCACCAACTTAGCAAGCCGGGCAGCACCGCAGGAGCCGCAGGCCCATCCGGGAAAACACTCAGATTTTTGCACCGACCCAGCACCCGCACGGGAGGGGCGCCTACAGCGTAAACCCCACCCGCCGCAGCAAATCCCGGTACCGCGCGTCGCCCCGCAGGCGGTCCAGCCGCGGGTCCACCTTCAGGAAGATCATGCAATCCGACCGGTCCGTGTACGCCTTCTCGAACCACCGGAAGGCCTCCTCGGTCCTCCCCAACCCCAAGTAACCCTCCGCCACTTCATACGAGCACACATACCGCCGCGCCGCGATCTTCGCCAGCTCCCCCAGCGTCTTCTCGGCCTCGCGCCGCTGGCCCGCCGCCCCGTAGGCCTGCGCCAGGTACGCCTTCAGCATCGGGCTGTCGTCGATCTGCGTGGCCTTCTCGGCCGGTGCCACTGCCTCCCCGCGGCGCCCCGCCTGTGCCAGCGCCACGCTCATCTGCGCGTAGGCCATGGCGAAGCTCGGATCCAGTTCCACCGCCTTGCGCCCCACCGCCACCGCCTCGTCGTACCGCCCCGACATGTCCAGCGTCCACTCCAGCGTGCTGTAAGCCCCCATCGAGAGCGGGTCCAGTTCCACCGCCCGCTTCCCCTCCCGCACCGCCTCCTCCCGCCGCTCCATCGCCAGTAGATACCAGCTATAGGCCCCGTGCGCTTCGCTCGAACTCGGATTCAGCTCGATCGCCCGCTGCAGCTCCCGCGCCGCCGCCCCCCAGTCCCAGTCGAACATGAGCTGCACATATCCCAGCGACGTGTGCGCCTCCGAAAGCGTCTCGTCCAGCCGCAGCGCCTCGAGCGCCGCCGCCTTGGCGTTTGGCATCACCTCCCGAGGCGCCCGATACGTGCTCGAAAGCGAAGCCCAGGCATCCGCCATCCCCGCCTGCGCCAGCGCATATTGGGGATCTTTCTGCGCCGCCTGCTCGAACAGCGAGATGGCCTTCAGCAGGCTCTCCTCGGAAAACTTGTTCCCGTAAAAGCGCCCTTTCAGATATAGCTCCTGCACTTCCGGATCCACCCGCCGTCCGCCCGCCAGCCGCGCCTGCTCTTGCGGCGTCACTTTCGCCTGAATCGCGCCGGCGATCGTGCGTGCCACTTCGTTTTGCAGCGCCAGCACGTCCCGCAGGTCCCGCTCGTAGCTCTCCGCCCACAGGTGCCGGTCCGCCTTCGCCTGAATGAGCTGCGCCGTGATCCGCACCCGGTCCCCCGACCGCAGCACGCTCCCCTCCACGATCCCGTCCACGTTCAGCTCCTGCGCGATCGCCGGCAGCGGCTTGTGCGCCCCCTTGTAGCCCATCACCGACGTCCGCGAAATCACCCGCAGCGAGCTGATCTTGGAGAGATCGGTGATGAGCTGCTCCGTCATTCCATCGGCGAAGTAGTCTTGCTGCGGGTCGTGCGAAAGATTTTCGAGCGGCAGCACGGCGAGCGATTCGATCCTTCCCCCCGCCGCCGGCTTCGCCCCGCTCCGCCCCCGCAGCATCCACCCCGTGATCGCCGCCGCCATCACAACCACCGCTGCCGCCGCCCAAATCCAGCGCCGCGAAGTCGCCGCCGCCGCGGGCGCCGCCACCACCGGCATGCTCACCGCGCTCGATTGCGTCGCCTCCAGCGCCGCCCGCACCTCGCCCGCCCGCTGATAGCGCTCCCCCGGCTCCTTCGCCAGGCACTTCTGGATAATCGCCCGCAGCCCCGGCGCAGCCTGCGCCGGCAGCGGCTTGGGCGGCTCGCGCAGAATCGCCGAACTCACCTCGAAGCCCGTCTGCCCCGCAAACGGCAGCTCCCCCGAGGCCATTTCGTGCAGAATCACCCCCAGCGCCCAAATGTCGCTGCGCGCATCCGCCGTCGCCCCGCGCAGCACCTCCGGCGCCATGTAGTGCAGCGTCCCCACCACCGTGCCCGCCTCGGTCAGCCCCTGCGTCCGCGTCGCCTCCGCCTCCCTCGGCGCCGCCCGCTTCGCCAGCCCAAAGTCCAGCACCTTCGCCCGCCCCTCCGGCGTCACCATCACGTTCGCGCTCTTCAAGTCCCGGTGCACGATGTCCCGCTCGTGCGCGTGCGCCAGCGCATCGGCGATCTGCGCCCCGTACCGCAGCGTCCGCTCGAGTGGCAGCGCCCCCGCTCTCGCCACTTCGCTGAGCGGCCGCCCCTCCACGAACTCCATCGCGATGTAGGTCTCGCCCTCCGCCTCCCCCACTTCGTAAATCGTGCAGATGTTCGGATGGTTCAGCCGCGAAAGCGCCCGCGCCTCCTGCCGGAATCGCGCCCGCGCCGTTTCGTCCTCCAACGTCGCCGCCGGCAGCACTTTCAGCGCCACGTCGCGGTCCAGTTGCTCATCCCGCGCCCGATACACCACACCCATCCCGCCCGCCCCCACCTTCTCCACAATCCGATAATGTGAAAGCCTTTCGCCCGCCATGGTGTGCTCCCGGCCTCTCCGCCGGGATTTCGATTGCGGCCTCCCGAATGACTGGTAGTATACCGTATGCGATTTCTGCGTGACCCGTCGGAGTCGGCTCTCGCTCCGGCGATGCAGGGCGCGTTGCTAGCGGGGCTCCTGGCCCTGGGTGCGTGTGCGCCGCGCCCGTCCCTCTCGCCCCAGCAGCAGGCGCAAATCAGCGCGGCGGATCAAGACTACGATCGCGAGGTGTTGACGTCTTCCCGACCGGCCAGCCGCCGCCGGTCAAGGCCGACTTCCGTCATGGCGTGCTGGAACTCTCGCCCTTCCGTATGAGGCGGAGCGACACATTCTGGCTGCTTCTTGGCTCGACGCGGCACCTCTGCCCCTGACTTTCGCACTCCGCCGCGAAGCTGCCCAGCCAGCGCGCTTCCAAGGCGCACAGCCGGTATTCGCCCGGGACGATGCCGCGAAGCGTGAAGCGGCCGTTGTAGGTGCTGAGGGAGGCGTTGAACATATGGTCCGGGCCGTGACACACCGGCTCCGGGACCAAAACCACGCGGGCGCCTCCGGCTGGCCTCTGCTGATCGTCCAGAACCACGCCGTCAATTCGGCCGCCGTCGCCGGAGAGAACCAGCTCGAGAGATGCAGGCGCAGACTCCGCAGCGCCAAGGTCAAACCCTGTCTCAAGAACCTCCTTACCGCCCAGCAGGACCGACTTCAAGTAAAAGTCGCTCGGCGGCCCGCTCACGCTGATCTTGTAGGAGCTAGCCGGAGTCTCGGCGAGAGTAAGCGCGCCAGCTCCGTGGAACAAGAAAGAGCCATCCGGCGCTACCTGGGTGCCCCAGCCTGGACCGGCGGGTTCACGAGGATGCACGGCGACGTGCCAGGCAGGGAATGAAATTGGCGCATCGCCTTCCACGCGAAGGCGGCCGGCCAGCGTTAGGCCGGCCAGTGCTAGCGGCCCAATCCCTGCGCTCGCCCCAGCCGTAAGGAGCAATTCGATGCCCTCCAGATCCTTGTCTCCAACCGCGAGCGCGAGCTCGGCGTTGTAGCTCTTGCCTCCAGCCTGCCACCACGCGCTGATCTTGTAATCGCCCGCCATGAGGCCGCGCATTTCAAACACGCCCTGCTGGTCCGTGTGGCCGTGGACGTCGCCACCCACCCCGGCGAAGCCCGGCCTCTGGGGCATCAGCCTGACCAACACCCCAGGCACGCCATCCCGATCGCTGCCCACCACAACGCGCCCTCGGATGCAGGCCGTCCGGACCGGCAAAAGAACAATATCGATATCGCGCACCTCTTCGCCCGCAGCAACTTCAACCAGAGCGGCCTGATCCGCGTCCTTAACGCTGGGGTGGTAAGTCAGCCCTCCGCCCTGGTCCCCCGGCCAAAGGTGAGGCGACAGGATGCAGGCCGCCACCCGGTACCGGCCTGCGCGCAAGCCGGTCAGTCGATACTCTCCCAGGTCATTCGCAGCAGCGTTGGTAGCAGGAAACCACGGAGGCAGGCCCGGCATATTCACGGGGTGTATGGCCTGCACCTGAGCGCCGGGGACGGGATCGTGATCCTCATCCAGCACGCGGCCGGCAATGACTCCCGCCGGGATGAGTTCGAAAACAATGTCGCGCCGGTGCTCCCCCGCTTCAAGCTCCAGAGGCGTCCCAGCGCCGAAGATGTTGGCCTCCGCCTGGTCCGCCTCGCCGTAGACCCGGCGGATATAGCCATTGCGCTCGGCCGCCAGCATATATTCGCCCGGCTCGACATTCGCCATAAGGAAGCGGCCTGCGGCGTCGGTGCGGGTTTCAGCAGCCGGCCAGGGACGCCCGCCCCCCGTCAGCGTCACCTGAGCTTTCTGCAGCGGCTCGCCGCTGCCGGCCTTGACGACCAATCCTTCCACTGTGGCTTTCTCGGCCGGATCCATGGCGAACCCGCGCGTCTAAAAGGGCGGATCTACGCCCCAGAATAGCACCGGAGCGAATTGAGTCACGTCTCCTTCCATCCAGCATCACGAAATCTACGAGAGAGAAGCCTGATCGGCCCGCGTTGGGGCAGAAGGCTCATTCCCTTCTGTCTTCTGTCTTCTGTCTCCTGACTCCTGTCTCCCATGTCCCGCAGGGACATCAAGGGCGAAGCCCTTGCCCCCCAGTTGTAAAATTCCGCCCCCGGCGCCCTCGCTCTCAGGCCAAGCCGCTCCCCTGTGCTATGGTAAATGGCAACTCGTCACGGGGCGGCGAACCCGCAAACGAAGGGGGTGTATTTATGCGTTGGGCCGGAATTACTCTCGCCATCTGTACCATCTTTCTGTTTGCCCGCCCGGCGTCGGCGCAGAATGCCGCGCTGCTCGGCACCGTCCGCGACGCCACGCAGGCGCTGGTCCCGCAGGCGGCCGTTACTCTCACCAACATCGAAACCGGCGTCTCCGTCAGCACCGTGGCCGACGGCGCCGGCAACTATGAGTTCGATCTGCTCCGGCCGGGCAACTATTCCCTCAAGGTCGAGAAGCCCGGCTTCAAGGTCTACACGCAAAGCCCCATCAACCTGCTGGTCGACCAGCGCGGCCGCGCCGACGTCACGCTCGAAGTGGGCGCCACCACCGAGACGATCACCGTCAGCGAGGGCGCTCTCGCCGTGCAGACCGATACCAGCAGCGTCGGCAAAGTCGTCGACACCAAGACCGTCCTCGACATGCCCCTCAACGGCCGCTTCTTCCTCGACCTGGCGATGCTCGCTCCCGGCACGACCATTCCTTCCACCAACCCGCACACGTTTCTCGCCGTCCCCACTTCCGGCGGCCCGCTCGGCATGAACGCCGCCGGCGCCCGCGAAGACCAGATCAATTACCTGGTCGACGGCATCAACCTCAGCGACATGTCGCAGAACCAGCTCACCCTCCTGCCCAACGTGGAAGTGGTGCAGGAGTTCAAGGTGCAGACCAGCAGCTTCAGCGCCGAATACGGCCGCAACGCCGGCATCATCATCAACGCCGTCACCAAATCCGGCAGCAACGACATTCACGGCAGCGCGTTCGAGTTTCTCCGCAACGACAAGCTCGACTCCCGCAACTTTTTCGATCTCCCGCGCCCGGTGGCCAAGATGCTCACGGGCCGCGAGCTTCCGCCCTTCAAGCGCAATATCTACGGCGAGAGCATCGGCGGCCCGGTGGTGCTGCCGGGCTACAACGGCCGCAACAAGACCTTCTTCTTCGAGACCTTTGAAGGCCGCCGCCAGCGCGAATCCGACACCTTTCGCACCACCGTCCCCACCGATGTGCAGCGCGCCGCCGTCACCAATCCCATCGTAAAGAAGCTGCTGACCCTGATTCCCGCGCCCAACCAGGGCGGCGCGGTGAATAACTTCGGCGGCTCGGCCAGCAAGAACCGCGACCTCGACCAGGTCACCGCCAAGCTCGACCACCTCATCGGCGAGCGCAATACCATCTCCGGAACCTACATGTTCCAGCGCGATCATCGCCTCGAGCCGACCTCCACCGGCTCGCACAATCTCCCCGAGTACGGCGACTTTCGTCCCGCCCGCCGCCAACTGCTCACCCTTCACTACACGCGCATCATCTCGCCCCGAGTGACCAACGAGGTGCGCTTCGGCCTGAACCGCGTGAACATCCATTTTCTCGAGGATTTCACCGCCAACCCGCTCGATTACGGTATGAACATCGGCGTGACCACCAACTTCCCCGACATCCGCATCGCCGGCGGCCCCGCTTTCGGCGGCATCACCGGCTTCCCGCAAGGCCGCGCCGACACGCTGTTCGAGTATAACGACACCCTGTCGTGGGTCCGCGGTTCCCACTCCTTCAAGTTCGGCTTCGAAGCCCGGCGTTTCTGGAACAACAACCTCAACAACAACGAGGGCGGCCGGCTCGACTTCCCCTCCATCACCGCCTTCCTGGCCGGCCAGCCCAACCGCGCTAACGTCACCGAAGGGCAGGTCACGCCGGCCTTGCGCGTGAGCGCGTATAACGGCTTCTTCCAGGATGACTACCGGGTGACCTCGCGCCTCACCTTGAACCTCGGCGTGCGCTACGAATACAACGGCGTGCCCGGCGAAACCCACAACCGCCTCACGGTTTTTGATTTCAGCACCAACCAGCTCGTTCAGCTCGGGACCGGCGGCGTGAATCAGGTTTACAAAAAGGACTGGGACAATTTCGGTCCGCGGGTCGGCTTCAGCTACGACCCGTTCGGCCACGGCGCCACGGTCGTGCGCGCCGGCTATGGCATCTACTTCGATCAGCCGACCACCAACGTCGTTACCAACCTGGGATCGAACCCGCCGTTCGCCACGCCGCTGACAATCACCTCCAACATCGATCTGGCCAACCCCTACGCTTTTACCGGCAAGGCAACGCCCGGCCCCGCCGCCGTGGCTCCGGATTTCGTCGGCGCTTACGTCGAGCAATACAATTTCAACATCCAGCACGAGGCCTGGCACACCGTCTTCCAGGCGGGCTACATCGGCTCGGCCGGCCGGCACCTTCGCCTGCTGCGCGATCCCAACCAGGGCATCAACGGCGTGCGCCCCATCGCCGGCTTCAGCCAGATCACCGAGCAGGAGTCCAGTTCGCGCTCCAATTACAACGGCATGTTCTTGAGCGCCGAGCGCCGCCTCGCCCAGGGCCTCACTTTCACCACCTCCTACACGTTTTCGAAGTCCATCGACCTGAACTCGGTGAGCAGCGCGAACCCCCAAATCCAGAACTCGTACAACCTGAACGCCGAGAAGGCGCTATCGGATTTCGACGCCCGCCAGCGTTTTGTGCTTAGCAGTATCTATGCGCTTCCCATCAAAGCCCCGGGCGGGTTCAACAAGCTGGCGGCAGGCTGGAGCGTGGCCGGCATCCTCAACCTGCAAACGGGCAGCCCGTATTCAGCGTTCGTTCCCCTGCTGCGCAGCGGCAGCAACGATCTCTATGACCGCCCCAATCTGGTGGCGGGCCAGCCGCTCTACCCCGCCCACCAGTCCCCCAACCTGTGGGCCAACCCGGACGCCTTCGCGCTGAACGCTCCCAACACGTTCGGCGCCGCCGGCCGCAACATCCTCACCGGCCCGCCATTCAAGAACCTCGATCTGGCCCTGCTGAAGAACACCACCATCCACGAGCGCCTCGGCGTGCAGTTCCGCGCCGAGTTCTTCGACGTCGCCAACCACGCCAACTTCGGCCAGCCCGGCCAAAACGTCGGCACCAGCACCTTCGGCGTAATCTCCTCCACCCGCAGCCCCCGCGGCGACCTAGGCTCCTCCCGCCAGATCGAGTTCGGCCTCAAGCTGTTGTTCTGAAGGATGGTATACAATAGGCGCGATCAGGGCAACCTGATCTCTAAGAGGATTTTGGAGCAGGTTTCAAGGCGGGCGTCCTAATCGCCCGCCTCAGGAGATTGTGAAATTCGGCCCGCGTGAAGGGGGCGTTCCGCTCATGCACCTTGGCAGGGGAACAAGGCGAACGCCTTGCTTTGCGCCTGCCACTCGTGGCTTCCGCCATAAGCTACCGGGAGTAGTGTAGGACAACTCGGACAGCCGCGGAAGGGCCGAACGTGACTGAGCCATGCTAATGGGTGCGCGACATAAACGTGGATGATTAGGCGGTGCGTGAGCGCGATTCCCAGTAATCCTCCAAGCGGCCGCTGAGACGGCAGCAACGCAACGCGATAATCGCATTGGCGCCGCGGAGGGTCCAGAACATGCCAGAGCGT
>DASQHK010000183.1:0-2532 GCA_035632135.1 Bryobacterales bacterium | reverse complement strand
GCCGATTTCGACTACGCGATCTCCAACTCTTTTGCCTTCGGCGGGCTGAATGCCGTGCTGGCATTTCATAAGGTTTGACCGCCGATTCTTTACAATTTTGACCGCCTCGCCTCCGTAAAATGGAAGATATGGAGCGCGCCCCAGAAGCAGAAAACTCCAACGGGACCACCCGCCGCCGCTTCTACCTCACTTTCATATACGGGCTCTGGGGGTTGATCTCCGCCGCGTTCGCCCTTCCCGCGCTGCTCTATCTTCTGCTCCCGCCCAAAGTGCGGCGCGCCTCCGAGTGGGTCGAGGCCGGCGACACCACCGGGTTGCAGCCAGGCGTTCCGGTAGAGATGGTTTTCCGTGAGAACCGTATCGACGGCTGGAAGGTTTCGAGCGAAAAGCAGACCGCCTGGGTGGTCAAATTGCCGGGCCAGAATATCGTCGCGTTCGGCCCGCAGTGCACGCACTTAGGCTGCGCCTATCACTGGGACGAGCGCATCTCGGAGTTCGTCTGCCTGTGCCATTCCTCAGTTTTTTCGGTGACCGGAGCCGTCATTTCCGGCCCAGCGCCCCGCCCGCTCGATCGCTACGACACGCGCATCGAGGGCGGCAAGTTGCTGCTGGGCGCTCTGGGCGAAAGCCGGAGCCAAAAATCATGAAGTGGAGGGAGCGGGTGCTGGTCTGGCTCGAGCACCGCACGGGCATCGAGACCGCCGTCCGCAATTTCCTTTACGAGCAGATCCCAGCCTCGAGCGGCTGGCACCAGGTGTTCGGCAGCGTGGCGTTGTTCCTGTTCCTGACGCAGGCCTTCACCGGCGCCCTGCTGGCCTTCAATTACGCGCCCACTCCAGGCGATGCCTACAACAGCCTGCGCTATATCCTGACCGAAGTCACTGCCGGCCACTTGATGCGCGGCCTGCACCATTGGGGCGCGAGCATGATGATTGCCGTCGTCGTGCTCCACATGACCCAGGTCTTTCTCTGGGGCGCTTACAAGAAGCCGCGCGAGGCCACCTGGATGGTTGGCGTAGTGCTGCTGATCGTCACTCTGGCCTACGGCCTCACCGGCTACCTGCTTCCCTGGGATAACCGCGCCTATTGGGGCACCGTCGTCACCACGCAGATCGCCGCCCAGGCGCCGCTCATCGGACCGTATCTGGTGCGCCTGCTCGGCGGCCAGGGCGAAATCGGCGTGGTGACCTTCGCGCGCTTCTATGGCCTGCACGTCCTGTTGCTTCCCCCGGCCACCCTGCTGCTGGTCGCCATACATGTGTATCTGGTGCGGAAGCACGGCGTGGCGTCTGAGCCCGGCGACGAGGTCCTCCCGGTGAAGAATTTTTTCCCCCAGCAGGCCTTCAAGGATACCGTCGCCATCTTCATCGCCTTCGCGATTCTGTTCGTCATGGCCGTGGCGGTGCGCGTGCCGCTCGAGCAACTGGCCGATCCCACCGACACTACCTACATCCCGCGCCCGGAATGGTATTTCCTGTTTCTCTTCCAGACCCTCAAGCTCTTTCAGGGTCCGCTCGAAATGGTTGGAAGCGTCGTGCTGCCCACGCTCGCGATTCTTGCTCTGCTGCTCGTGCCGTTCCTCGACCGCGGCCGCGTGCGGAAAGTGACCCGGCGCATCTTCGCTGCCGGCGTCGTGTCGCTCGCCGCCATTGGCTGGACCGCTCTCACCGTGACCGCCGTCGCTACCACACCCAAGCCCGCCATCGCCGCTCAGATCGACTTCTCGCAGCCCACCGGCTGGCTCGAGCTATCGCCGGTCGAGCTGGCCGGCATCGGTTATTTCCGCGAAGAAAACTGCACGAGCTGCCATACCGTGGGCGACGGCAAGCCCAAGATCGGTCCCGATCTCGCCTCCACCGCCATCCGCAAAACCGCCGCGTGGATGATCCAGCATTTCAAGCGGCCGTCCGCCATGGTTCCGGGCAGCGCCATGCCTTCGATCCAGTTGAGCGACGCGCAACTGAACACGCTGGCCGCATTTCTGTTGAAGCTCAACCCGAATAACGCGGAAGCCCTGCAATCGGCGCCGGACTTCGCCGTCCAGGGCGCTTTACTCTATCAGAAGAGCCAGTGCGGCTCCTGCCACGCGGTCAACGGCGTGGGCGGCAAGCTGGGGCCTCCGCTCAACGGCCTCAAGCGCCGCCGCACCGCGGAATGGGTCGAGCAGCATTTCCGCGATCCGCAGGCGCTCTCGCCCGGCAGCATCATGCCCGCCTACAAATTCTCCCCCTCCGAGATGCGTAACATTGTCTCGTACCTGCTGGTGCTGCCGGATTAGGGAACGCGACTGAGCCGCCATGCATAGCATGCGGTTCCGCTAGCCAAAAACCCGCTATCGTAAATTAAAGCTATGCTCCTGGCCCTGCTCCTCACACTCGCCGCTCCGGCCGATTGGGTGCCCGCGCGCTGGCGTTGGCTCGAGACCAAAACTCTCGAGCTGCTCTCCGGCACGCCCGTCAACTGCCTTTTGATTGACTGGAACTCGCCGCCGAAGGCCCAGGCCGCAGCTTTCGCCGGAGCCGCCGCAGAGCG
>DASQHK010000182.1:0-5373 GCA_035632135.1 Bryobacterales bacterium | reverse complement strand
AAAGCCCAGCAACAGCGGCGGGAAGAAGCCGCCGAGGCCTCCCATCGCTCCCACCAAGCCGGTGACTGTGCCGGTCTCGACGGGGAAAAATTGCGGGACGAGCTTGAAGACCGCGCCATTGCCGAGGCCGAGCAGCAGGGCGCAGCCGAGCGCGCCGACGGTGAACGGGAGCATGGAGGGCCAGGCGAGCAGCAGGGCAAACGGCGCGATGCCGAGAAACACGCCCGAAAGCACGCGCGCGCCGCCGATCTGGTCCGCGAGCCAGCCGCCCGTGGGGCGGGCCAGAGTCGCCAGCACCACGAAGCCGGCGGTGCGGAAGCCGGCGTCAGCGGGCGCGAGACGGAACTGGTCGCGCAGCAGCGTGGGCAGGTAGATGGCGAAGGCCACGAAGCCGCCGAAGGTGAGGAAGTAGAACAGGGACAGGACCCAGGACAGAGGCTGGCGCGCGACGGCCACCATAGCCGAGACGCCCTTCGGCCGTGGGACCCCGATGGGGTTGCGGGCGGCGAGAGCAAAAACGGTGGCCCACACTACGAGCAGGACGGCCATACCCCGGAAAACGTTCTGCCAGCCGATGGCGGTGGCCAGCACGGGCCCCAAAAACACTGCCGCCGACTGCCCGATGTTGCCCAGACCGTAGATGCCGAGGGCGCTGCCCTGGCTCCGCGGCGGCGTCCAGCGCGAGACAAAAGCGACGCCGACCGAGAAAGATGAGCCGGCCAGACCCAGCCAGAATCCGACGGCGAGCAGGCTGCGGTAACTGGCGGCCTGCGGAACCAGGAAGGGCGCCGGCGCGACAACCAGCATGAGGATCGAGAAAACGGCGCGGGCGCCGAAGCGGTCGGTGAGCATCCCCATGGGGATGCGGGCGAGCGAGCCGAGCAGCACCGGGACGGTCACCAGCAGGGCGGTGGATGTCGCAGTAAGCCCGAACAGAGCGCGGAAGTGCGGCGCGAAGGCGCTGATCAGCCCCCAGCAGGCAAAGCAGACAGTGAAGGAGACCGTTCCCAGAAGGAGGGGTCGCGCGGCCAGGCGTGGCGGTTGGGGATCCATTCGCTCCACGTCCTACCCTTCAGAGTATCGGTAGATTCGCCCTGCTGTCAAAAACCCGGCAGAGCTTGGGACCCTATCCCTTACGGTCGCCGGAGGCGGCGCGCGGCTACAGCCCTCAATGGCGTCGCACGGCGACGAGCGAGATCTGCTCGAGCGTGGGGTATTTGCCGGGGCCTCCGGCGGTGCGGGCGGCGCCGAGGCTGGGAATCTGCTGGAGAGTGGTTCGCGTGGGCGGAGTTTTCCCAAAATAGGTGGCGTAAAGGGCGTTCATTTTCGCGTAATCGGCCATGTCGTCCAGATACACATGGGTTTCGACCACGTCGTTCCAGGTGAGGCCGGCTTCCTCCAGGCCATCGAGCAGATTGCGCATGGTCTGCTTGAGCTGGCCCTCGACGTCGGGGACGCGAATGCCGCCGCTCGGGATGAAGCCGGACTTGGCCGAGCAGTAAAACGTATCGCCGGCAAAAACGCAGGGGCTGGCGGTGGGGCTGGGCTTCATGTTGGCGGGGCGCACGGAGCGGCGCTTGGACAAATCGCGAACCGCCACGCCGGTGAACTCGATGGGCGCGTCGTTAGGCAGCTTTACGACAGAGATGGTGGCGCGCGCGGGCGTGTTGCCGAACTCGAAGAACGAAGCGTAGACCTTGTTGAAGGCGCGCGCGCCCTCGCGCCGCACCAGGTAAGGATTCACGAAGACCATGTTGGGAAAACCGAGGCCGGCGGCTTTGAGCACGCGGCCCATGTTTTCGAGCGCCTCGCGGACCTGCGTGGCATAGTCGGCGGTCGGGGTGTTGGGCCTCTGGCCGGAGACGTAGAGCCGCTCGGCGGTCAGCATGCCCGGCGAAAAGGTCTGGCCGCGGCGCGAGACTTTCGGCGGCCACACGGCTTTCCTCTGGCCGGCGGAGGCGACGCAGGTGACCTCGACGTGCGTGCCGCCGGGCATTCCAGCCAGGCCGAGTACCGTTCCGGCGGGCGGGTCCTTCTTGAAGTAGCTGCGAAACACGCGCGTGGCGGTCGCGTAGTTGTTGAAGTCGTCGAGATAGACGTGGCAGTAGGCGAGATTCTTGAGGTCGAGGCGGCCGGACTTGAGGGTGGAGCGGATGTTCTCCATGGTCTGGCGCACCTGGGCGTCGAAGGAGGCGGGGTGCTGGCCGGTGCGGGGATCGCGGCTGCCCTGGCCGGAGACATAAACGGTGTCGCCCACGCGGATGCCGGGACTGTAAGGGCCGATGGGCTTGGCGTCGGCGGGGAAAAGGACCTGACAGTCAGCCGCCGCGCACAGAGCGAGGGGCAACAAGAGAGCGAAGGTGAAGTGGCGCACGGCCCAAGGATAACAAAAAACGGAACGCCCGGCGTCGGGGTGCGTTCTGTAGAATAATAGAAGCATATGCGCATGCGCTGGGTCTTGCCGCTGGTTCTGGCCGCTGTGGCTGCGGGCCAGGGCGCGCTCAGCTACCAGCAGTTGCGATCCATCATCCAGTCGTCGGTGAAGCTGGGGACGCGCGACAAGGAGGTCGCCGCGTACCTGCGGAAGCAGAAGCTGAGCTTCTCGCTGACGGATGTGCTGATCGAGGACCTGCAGGGAATGGGTGCGGGGCCGCAGACGGTAGCGACGCTGCGCGAGCTGGAAAAGACCTCGCAGGGGCTTCCGCCGCCGCCGAAAGTGCAGGTCAGCGTGACGCCGCCCAAGCCGGTGCAGCCGCCACCCCCGCCGGAGGAGCAAAAGCGCATCATCGAAGAGGCGCGCTCGAACGCGCTCGCCTACACCAAAAACCTGCCCGACTTTATCTGCCTGCAGTGGACCAAGCGCTTCGTCGATCCGTCGGGCCAGGAGGGGGACTGGTACAAGTACGACGAGATCAAGGCGCGCGTGAGCTACTTCGAGCAGAAAGAGGATTACAAGGTCATCAGCGTCAACGAGAAAGTGACCAACCGCTCCTACGAGTCGCTGGGCGGCGCCATTTCCACCGGCGAGTTCGGCAGCGTGCTGGCGGAGCTGTTTGCGCCCGAGACCGCGGCGGAGTTCACCTGGGACCACCACGCCGTGGTGCGCGGCCGCACGGCGTGGGCCTTCCGGTTTCGCGTGCGGCGCGAGCGCTCGCAGTACCATATGAATTACGCGCACGAGCGCGACATCATCGCCGGCTACACGGGCCTGGTCTACATCGACAAGGAAACCAACCGGGTGCTGTCGGTCAGCTCGGTGAGCGCGGAGGTGCCGCCGGATTTTCCGATCCGGGAAGCGCGCACGCGGCTCGATTACGGCTTCACCAAGATCGCCGACCAGGAGTTCCTGCTGCCGACGAGCGTCACCGTGTGGATGCGCGAGGACCGGGTGCTCACCCGCAACGACATCGAGTTTCGGATGTATCGCAAGTTCAGCACCGAGGCCACCATCGCCTTCGATAAAGAAGTGCAAGACACCAAGAGCGACGACAAGGCGGGCGAGAAGCCGCCGGCCGGGCCGCCGGAGAACCCGTAGCGCCGATTTACACCACCAGCCGGTGGTGTAGTTCACCGTCAGCGAAAAATGTTGGGGCATCGCCGCCCCGCCACCCGCCATCCACTCGGGCAGAGCGGGGGTCTCGACGGGGATGGTTCGAGCGGTGGTGTGGGGCCTGCTGGCGGCGGGGGCGCTGACGGCGCAGGCGGAGATCGCGCCGGCGGCGGGAAGCGGCAAGGTCTTACTGCTACCTGGCGATGCGGCGGCGCTGGAGACGGGCGAGGCGCGCCGGGATTTCTCCTGCACGGTGAAGCCGGTGGAACCGGCGCTGGGCTTCGACCTGCGCTTGCAGGCCGGCTATCGCGCCGTGATTCCGTGGAGCGAGCTGGGCGGCGGCGGGAGACTGTATGTGATCACAAGGGTCACGCCGGTGGAGCGGCCCGACCGCGCCGTTTACCTGGCGGACCGGTTTCTGGCGCCGCCCGTTGAGCCGGAGGCCAAAGGGGAGGTGCTGGCCGAGGGCCGCTTCGCCACAGGGGAGGGCCGCTACCGCGTGGACTGGATGGCGCGCGACGCGGGCGGGCGCATCTGCTCCGCGCATTGGGAATTTGCGGCCCGGCTGCCGGACCGCGCCCGCGGGGCGGCGGTGCCGCTGGACCCGGATACGGTTCGCACGGAGCCCCGAGAGCTGTTTGCGCCGGAGCCTCCGATCGGGCGCGCGGAGCGGCGCCTGCCGCGCGTCAAGCTTCTGCTTCACTGGGCTCCCGATCGCCCGGGCGCGGTGACGCTGCCGCGCGAAGAGGCGAGCGCGCTCGTGGCGATGCTGCGCAGCCTCGCGCGCGAGCCACGGATTCAACTTGCCGGGCTGGCAGCGTTCGATGCGCAGCAGCGCCGCGTGCTGTTTCAGCAGGAGGGCGCGGCGGCGGTTGACCTCGCCAGTCTCGGCCGCGCCCTGGAGAAACACACGGGCGGTTTGGTTGACTACCGCCAGCTCGCGGGCAGGGACGGCGGCGGAAACTTTCTCAGGTCGCTCGCGGAGCCGGCGCGGGGCGGAGAGGAGCCGGCGCCGGACGCGGTAATCATCCTCGGCCCCAAGGTCGCGGCAGGCGATGGTGCGGGCCGGATCGCAAAGCCGAACCTGCCGCACACGCGGGTCTTCTTTCTGGACTGGACTGGCGATCTCCCGGCCAACCCGTGGAAAGACCCGATCACGGCGCTGGTTGGGGCGGCGGGCGGCCGCGTGTACCAGATTCGCCGCCCGGCCGACTGGGCGGCGGCGTGGAGGGGCATCCTGGAGCGGCTGGCTGTCGGACTGGATTGAACGGCGAACACCTCGCACGGACGCCGATGCCACCAGGCAGGCTTGCTGAAAAGGGCCGAATACCGCTTGCTCACGCGCGCGGCTCGGAATCGGCTTCGCGTGTTCTCAGCAGTTTGCGGAGCTGCGACCGTGAGGGAGGGCTAGAGTGGCGCGGCACCGGGGAGATGGTGGGGCAGATCGGGGCCTGCAGGCTGCCGCGTTTCACGCTCCGAGATGGTCGGTGATCACCTGGGCGAGGCGAGTGGCGTGCAGGTCGACCTCCTGCTGCGTTTCGGCCTCTACCATCACGCGGGCGAGCAGCTCGGTGCCGGAATAGCGGACGACGATGCGGCCGCGGCCGGCCAGGGCCTGCTCGCTCGAGCGGACGGCTTCCCGAAGCGCGGGCACCTGCTCGAACGGGATGCGGGCGCGGACGGGGACGCTGCGGATGATCTGCGGATAAACGGGCAGCCCGGCGGTCAGCTCGTCCAGAGTGCGGCCGGTGGCGGCCAGGATTTCGAGCACCTTGAGGGCGGTGAGGAGGCCGTCGCCGGTGGTGGCCCAGCGGCGGAAGATG
>DASQHK010000181.1:0-2289 GCA_035632135.1 Bryobacterales bacterium | reverse complement strand
CGCTCTGGCATGTTCTGGACCCTCCGCGGCGCCAATGCGATTATCGCGTTGCGTTGCTGCCGTCTCAGCGGCCGCTTGGAGGATTACTGGGAATCGCGCTCACGCACCGCCTAATCATCCACGTTTATGTCGCGCACCCTGGCTTGGCTTTCTTCGACGCGGGTTGCCTCGACTCGCGTTTCGCCTGGGGGTACGACATGCGCGGCCAAGGAACTTTGCCAGGCCGAAACGGGGGCCGGGAGACCAGCCCCCACGCACGCGTCGGTGCTGACCTTGCGGCCGCAATTGCCGCGCAGCATTTCTATTAGGTGCTCCGGAATAGGGACCGGCGGTCTGCTTGCTACGACCTAGCTGCGCCTTTCCGGCCCGCCTCGGTGTCTCCAGCGCCCGCCCGCTGATTCTCTTGTTGGATTGGGAGTGGCGCTGGCGAGCCCGGCGCGGCGGGCTGTCTCACGCCAACGGATAGTCCGGCTGCGACCCGGGCGCCTCCGCCGATCCTTCCGGCCCATCCTGCTGGCCCGGCGCGGCCTTCTCGCCCGCCTGCTCGGCCAGCGATTCCACGGCGCAGATGAGTTTTTTCAGCAGCAGGTCGGTCTGCTCCGAGGCGTTGCGCAACAGATCGATGGAGCGCACCTGATCGGTGAGCCGCTCGTCGAGGCCGCCGATCCTGTCCGCGATCATGCGCTCCACGGCCTCCAGCACGTCGCCGGTGGGGGGCGTCTCGCTCGCCAGTTCCTCCACCCGCTTCTCCAGCCGCTCGATCCGCAGGCTCACCGCTTCGAACCGCTCCCCCATCTCTTCGGGAGGCGGCGCGGCCGCGCTCACGAGACCCAGCTCGACGCGCTCCTGCAGTTCAACGACGGCGCTCGCCAACTCCTCTACTCGCCGCAAGTACGCCGGGTCGGGAGCGGCCACCGGCGCCGGCATCCCGGCGCTCGGGGCCGGCGCTGCACCCGTTTCCTCCGACTGCTTGCGCCGCACCAAGGCGGAGACGAACCCCAGAAACATGCCGCCGCCCAGCAGGGCAGCGCCGGCGACCGCCAATGCGGCGCCTCTCAAGGGAGATGTTTTCATTGCTGATGCCAGCCAGCGGGGGGTCTGCGGCGTTGGTAGTATAACACCGACTCTGGCGACGCCCGATCTCAATTTTTTGGCGGCACGCGGAACAGCCAGACCGATCGCGTTAAATGTGGCCGGTACCAGTGCAAGGGGCTTCGAGAAGTACTAGTAAGGCCAATAAGCGCAATCTTTCTTCCTAAGAATTTTCCTTGCCAGTTTGCCGATTTTCCGGTATTCTCGGATTGGATTTTCCAACCAAATGTCTGCCCTGGCGCCTGTACCAAGACGAGGGCCCCAACCGGGGCCTCGAGCCGCCCCGCTCGGCCCCACGGCAGTGCGTCGCCGCCCGGCGGCCGCCATGCTCCGATTCGATGCGAGCGGCCAGATCTGCTGGATGAACAGCGCCGCCCGCGAAGCCGTTGGCGGAGTGACCGGCGTGATGAGCTTGCTCACGTCGCGGCGGGGCCAGGCGCGGTTCGCTTGCTTGCCTCTGGGCCGGGGGTGGCTTTGGCTCGGGGGCGCTGCCGCGAACCCTTTGGAAGAAAAGCTGCACTTGATCCAGCGCCGGCTAGCCGAGACGTACTTCCACTGCGGTGCGCATCACCTGCAATTGCTGCGCTTCCAGGGGCTGTTTCTGGAGTGCGCCGAGCACCGCCTGTTCCGGCGGTCCGTGGCCGATGTGTACGCGGCGCTGGAGACTGAGCGCAGGCGCATCGCCCGCGACCTGCACGATTCCGCCAGCCAGTCGCTCACCGGGATTAGGCTCAACCTGGAGCTGGTCGAACGCAACCTCGATTCGGCCAACGCCGAAGCGCTCGACCGCCTGAGCCGGTGCAAAGATCTCGTTGCTGTCGCCCTCGACGAGATCCGCCAGGTCTCGCATGGGCTGCGTCCGCCTGATTGGGGCGAACGCGATTTTTCCGAGGCCGTCGAGTTGCTGGTCGAGACGATGGCCCTGCGCGGCAAACTGCAGGTCGAAATCGGCCCGATCGATACGCCCAAGAATCTTTCCTCGCGCACCAAGACCGCTTTCTACCGGATCTTGCAAGGAGGCCTCGCCAATGTGGTCAAGCACTCCGGCGCCAGCCGCGTGCGCATCGAAGCACCCGTTGTCTCCGGCTATGCATATCTGATTATCCAAGACAACGGCCGTGGCTTCGACCCGCACGCCACGCCTCCCGGCGGCGGCATCGGTTTGAAGAATATGCGCGAGCACATCGAAGCGGTCGG
>DASQHK010000180.1:0-3695 GCA_035632135.1 Bryobacterales bacterium | reverse complement strand
TCGCCGCTATGGCCGCGCTGCGGGGCGATTTGCTGGTGCTCGGCGTGGGCGGCAAGATGGGACCTTCGCTCGCGCGCCTGGCCGCGCGGGCATCGCGCGAAGCGGGCGTGCCCCGCCGCATCATCGGCGTTTCGCGCTTCTCTACGCCCGGCCTCGCCGCCGAGCTGCAGGCCGCCGGCATCGAAACCATCGCCTGCGACCTGCTCGATCGCGGCGCGCTCGAAGCTCTCCCCGACTGCCCCAATGTCGTATTCATGACCGGCCGCAAGTTCGGCTCGACCGGCCGCGAGTCGCTCACCTGGGCCATGAACGTCGTCGCCCCGGCGCTCGCCGCCGAGCGCTTCCGCGCCTCGCGCATCGTCGCGTTTTCCACCGGCAACGTCTACCCGCTCGCGCCCGTCTCCTCCGGCGGTCCCGCCGAATCCGACCCTCCCACTCCGGTCGGCGAATACGCCCAATCCTGCCTCGGCCGCGAGCGCATGTTTCAATATTTCTCCGAAACCTGGGGCACGCCGGCCGTCATCCTGCGCCTCAACTACGCCATCGACCTTCGCTACGGCGTGCTGCATGACGTGGCCCAAAAAGTCTGGCGCCGCGAGCCGATCGATCTCTCCATGGGCTGCGTCAACGTCATCTGGCAGCGCGACGCCAACTCCATCGCCCTGCGCGCCTTCGCGCACTGCCAGTCGCCGCCGCTCCTGCTCAACCTCACCGGCCCCGAGACCGTCTTCATCCGCTGGCTCGCCCTGGAGTTCGGGAAAATTCTCGGCGTCGAACCCAGCTTCTCCGGCGCGGAGGCCGCAACGGCGCTGTTGAGCAACGCCGCTCTCTGCGCCCGCCTCTTCGGCCCCGCCGAGACTTCGCTCGACCAGATGGTCCGCTGGGTCGCGCACTGGGTCAAAACCGGCGGCCGCAGCCTCGACAAGCCCACCCACTTCGAGTCGCGTGACGGAAAGTTTTAGCAGATGACCGGCCAGACCATCTCGCATTACCGAATCCTCGAGAAGATCGGCGAGGGCGGCATGGGAGTGGTTTACCGCGCGCAAGATACGCACCTGGAGCGCACAGTCGCCCTCAAGGTGCTCCCGGCCGAAGCGGTGGCCAACCCCGAGCGCAAGAAGCGTTTCGTGCAAGAGGCCCGGACCGCCTCTGCGCTGAACCATCCCAATATCATTACGGTTTACGACATCGACAGCTCCAGCGGCGTGGACTTCATCGCCATGGAGTACGTCGAGGGCCAAACGCTCGACCATTCCATCGCCCCCCGCGGCGTGCCCCTTGCCGAGACCCTGAAGTACGCCATCGAAATTGCGGACGCGCTGGCGGCGGCCCACAACGCCGGCATCGTCCATCGGGATCTCAAGCCGGGCAACATCATGGTCACCCAGAAAAGCCACATCAAGGTGCTCGACTTCGGGCTGGCAAAGCTGGCGGAGCCGGCCCCTGAGGAAAGCGCCGGTGACGAACTGGCCCCGACCCGGAGCATGAGCGTGGATCAGGCGCCGCGAACCGAAGAGGGCACCATCGTCGGCACCGTGGCTTACATGTCGCCGGAGCAGGCGGGCGGCAAGAAGGTCGATCGGCGCTCGGATATTTTCTCCTTCGGCTCGGTGCTGTACGAAATGGCCACAGGCAGCCGGCCGTTTCGGGGAGCCAACAAGATTTCGACGCTGGCTGCGATCTTGCAGCAGGATCCGCCGCCCGTGAGCCAAGTTGCGCCGGCGCTTCCCCCGGAGCTTGGCCGCATCATTGCCCGCTGCTTGCGGAAGGACCCGGAGCGCCGCTTCCAGCATATGGACGATGTCCGAGTCGCCTTGCAGGAGATGAAGGAGGAGTCCGAGTCGGGCAGGATCGCCGCGCCGGTTGCGCCGCGAGCGCGCGTCTCTGCGGCTCCGAAGCTTGTCGCGCTGGGGCTTGCCCTGGCTGCCATTCTGGTAGCTGCAGGCTGGTGGCTGAGCCGCCCGAAACCGACGCCCTCCCTGACTGGCCTGGTGCGTCTGACATCCGATAGCGGCCTCACCTGGGAGCCGGCTTTTTCTCCCGACGGCAAGCTGATCGCGTATTCCTCGGACCGTGGCGGGCCTTCCGGGCCCGGGGGCAACCTGGACATCTGGGTGCAGCAGGTTACAGGCGGCGAGCCCATCCGCCTCACCCGCGATCCGGCCGATGATCGCGAGCCGGCCTTCTCTTCCGACGGTTCTCGAATCGCCTTTCGCTCCGATCGCGAGGGCGGCGCCGTTTATGTGATGCCCGCGCTGGGGGGCGAAGCGAGACTGGTCGCCAAAGACGGCGAAGGGCCGCACTTTTCTCCCGATGACCAGTGGATCGCTTACTGGGTAGGACACCGAGGTAGCGGCGATCCTGCTGCGCCCGGTTCCTCCAAGTCGTATGTAGTGGCCTCCACCGGAGGGCCGCCCCGACAGATCCTGCCGGAGTTCTCGGGCGCTCGCAATCCCATCTGGGCGCCGGACGGAAAGAATTTGCTGTTTTGGGGAAAGCGCGACGCCGCCGCTACCGGCCCGGAGAGCGTCGATTGGTGGGTGGCTCCGCTGGCTGGCGGTCCCGCAGTGCAAACCGGGGCTATGGCAGCTTTCCGTCACCAGAGTCTCTCCAACTACACTGTCCCCGCCGCCTGGCTGCCAGATGGCCGCGTCCTGTTCTCGGCCGGCCTCGGCGATAGCCGGGACCTGTGGCAACTCGATATCCAGCCCGGCACGTGGAAAGCGGCCGGCCATCCCCGCCGCATCACAACCGGCACCAGCTTGAGCGATCAACCTTCGGTCGGCGTCGCGCGTGATAGCGGCGGCCGTTCCGTCGCACGCTTGGCTTTTTCTGGCTTGACTTCCAACATCCAGATTTGGAGCCTGCCCCTGGAGGCGAACAGGGGAAAGGTGACCGGAGAGTTGCAACGGCTGACCCAGGGCCCCGCGCCGGCTGGTTTCGGCTCGCTTTCGTCGGATGGAAACAGACTCGTGTTCGTCCGCGCCAGGGTCGGCGACAGAGACATTTGGATGAAGGATCTGCCGAGCGGCCGCGAGACCGACCTGACCGCCATGCCGGGTGATCAGTTTCATCCCCGCATCACCGCTGACGGCTCGAAAATCTGTTACTCGGAAACCAAGAACGGAACCTCCTCCATCTATACCTTGTCGATAGGTTCCGCGCCGGACGGCTCTGTCCGCCCCGGCGTGCCCCAGAAATTGTGTGACGACTGCCGATGGGCCTGGCAGTGGGCCCACGACGGGAACAGAATTCTCCTCACGCCCGCAGGCCCCGGCCGAACCCGCATTCGGCTCATGAACGTAGCGACCGGGGAAAAGGTCGAGTTGCTCAGCCACCCGCAGTTCAATCTGTATCAGGCCAATTTTTCGCCTGATGACCGCTGGGTGGCGTTCCTGGCAAATGTCGAGTCGCAGCGCTCACAACTCTTCATCGCTCCGGCTCGGCCGGTTCCGGCTCCCGTATCGGGCGACCTCGCCGGCGACTGGATGCCCGTAACTTCCGGCGGGTTTCGGGATGACAAGCCGCGCTGGTCCCCGGACGGCAACCTGCTTTACTTCATCTCCGATCGCGACGGCTTCCTTTGCTTTTGGGCGCAGCGCCTTGATCCGGCCAGCAAACGGCCCGTCGGGCCGCCTCTGTCGGTCTATCATTTCCACGGGGCAAGCCGCTCCATCATGAATGTTGGCTTGGCG
>DASQHK010000179.1:0-9131 GCA_035632135.1 Bryobacterales bacterium | reverse complement strand
GCCCTGCTGCTCGGCCTCGGCAATGGCGCGGTCTTCAAGCTCGTCCCGCAATTTTTCCCCGTCGAGACCGGCACAGTCACCGGCTTGGTGGGAGCGATGGGAGGCCTCGGCGGCTTCTTCCCGCCGCTGTTGCTGGGCTTTTTCCGCGATCGCATCGGCATGGTCTGGCCCGGCTTCCTGCTGCTCTCGGCTGCCTCCGTCGCGCTGTGGTGGACCAACCACCGCGTCTTTATCTCCCGCCAGGAGACGGCCGAGCTGGCCTTGCCGCGCGAGTGGATCCGCACCGCTGACCGGCTGCGCGCCGGCGCCTGGGCCACGCTGTGGACGGCGCTGCTGGCCGCCTCCATCATCGTCGGCTCGCGCAACCTGCAGAGCTTCGACGCCGCCCTGGTGGTCTACACCTTCGCCACCATCTTCGCCGCCTGGGGCGTTAGTTATCACTACTACGTATGGCTCCACAAGCCCCCCACCCGCCTCTACTGGCAGCGCGGCTGGCAACTGTTCCGCGAGCGGGGCCTGCTCGCCGGCCTCGCCCGCGCCGCCTCGCTCGCCGGCACGCACCTCGCCGCGCAGACCTTCATCCGCCGCCGCTCGCGGCTGCGCTGGTGGATGCACCAGTGCATCTTTTGGGGCTGCCTGCTGGCCGTGGCCATCACCTTCCCGCTGGTCTTCGGCTGGATCGATCTGCGCTCCTCGCCCGCCGACCAGATGATCTACGTGCCTTACCTGTTCGGCTTCCCGGCCGGCTCCTTCCGCATCCGCACGGTCTTTTCGTGGCTGCTGTTTCACGGTCTCGACATTTCCGCCGTGCTGGTGCTCGCCGGCATTGCGCTTTCCCTGTGGCGGCGCATGCGCGACCAGGGCGCGTGGGCGCTCCAATCTTTCGGTTCCGATTTCTTTCCGCTGTTCCTGCTGTTCTCGATTGCGGTCACCGGCCTCGCCCTCACCGCCTCCCAGGTATGGCTGCGCGGCGCGATTTACGGCTTCCTCGCCGTGCTGCACGCCATCACCGTGGTCGCGGCGCTGCTCTATCTCCCCTTCGGGAAGTTTTTTCACATTTTCCAGCGGCCCGCCCAGCTTGGGGTCAAGTTCTACCAGCAGGCCGGCGAGGATGGCGAGGCCGCTCTGTGCGCCCGCTGCGGCGAAATCTTCGCCTCGCGAATGCACATCGACGACCTGAAGCGTGTCCTGCCCGAACTCGGTTTCGACTACACGCTCAGCAACGCCGAGGGCGCCGCCGCCCATTGGCAGGAGCTTTGCCCGGCCTGCAAGCGCAAGTCCCTCTCCCTCGCGCAACTGCGGCTGAAGGAGCAAGCCCGTGGCTAAGCCCTTCGCGCCCGGCGTTCTCGTCGAGCGCTATGGCCCGCACCTCAACTACGAGCCCCCCGGCGGCTGGCGGGACGAGTCGCGCCACCCCGCCGAGCGGCTCGTCAAGACGCATTGCTGCTTCTGCGGCCAGCAGTGCGGCATCCAGCTCAAGGTGCGCGGCAACCAGGTCATCGGCTTCGAGCCGTGGGAAGAGTTTCCCTTCAATCGCGGCATGCTCTGCCCCAAGGGCGTCAAGCGCTATCTGCAAGGCGGGCATCCCGACCGCCTGCTCGATCCGCTCGTGCGCGCCGAGGGCGGCTTTCGCAAAGCGGGCTGGGACGAGGCGCTCGATCTGACGGCCCGCCGCCTGCGCGAAATCCAGGAGCAGCACGGCAAGGACGCCGTGGCCGTCTACGGCGGCGCCTCCCTCACCACGGAGAAAGCCTACCTGCTCGGCAAGTTCGCCCGGGTCGCTCTCGGCACGCGCCACATCGACTACAACGGCCGTCTTTGCATGGTCTCGGCGGGCCACGCCTACAAGCCGGCTTTCGGCGTGGACCGCAGCCCGCTGCCCTGGTCCGACATTCCCAAAGCCCAGGTATTGCTGATTGCCGGCTCGAACATCGGCGAGTGCGCGCCCATCACCACTGACTACGTGTGGCGATCGAAGGACAACGGCGGAAAGCTGATCGTCGTCGATCCGCGCCTGACGCCCATCGCGCGCAACGCCGACCTCTATTTGCCGGTGCGCCCCGGGACTGACATGGCATTGCTAATGGGCATGCTGCACGTCGTCCTGCGCGAGGGCCTCGAGGATCAGGAGTTCATCCGCGAGCACACCGCGGGCTTCGAGGCGGTGGCCGAGTCCGTGCGCCCCTACGACCCGCGCAAAGTGGCCGAAATGACCGGCGTGCCGCCGGAGGCCGTGGAAAAGGCGGCCCGCTGGTTCGCCGAGGCGGAGCGCGCCATTGCCCTGCATGCCCGGGGCATCGAGCATCACTCCCACGGCACCGAGAACTGCCAGGCGCTGATCAACCTCTGCCTCGCCACCGGCCACATCGGCCGCGAAGGCGCCGGCTGCGCCATGATTACCGGCCAGGGCAACGGCCAGGGCGGCCGCGAGCACGGCCAGAAATGCGATCAGCTCCCCGGCCAGCGTTCCATCGACGATCCAGAAGCGCGGCGACACGTCGCCCAGGTCTGGGGCATCCCACCCGGCGAGATTCCCGGCAAAGGCCTTACCGCCGCAGAGATCATGGAGTCCATCCACCGCGGCGAGATCAAAGCGCTGCTCTGCATTTGCTTCAATCCGCTCGTCTCGCTGCCCGACTCCACTTTCACGCGCGAGGCCCTGGAGCGGCTCGAATTTTTCGCGGTGATCGACTTTTTCCTTTCCGAGACCGCCGCCTTCGCCGACGTCGTGCTCGCCGGCAGCCTCCAGGAGGAGGAAGAGGGCGTCACGTGCAGCGCGGAGGGCCGCGTGATTCACATCAACAAGGCGGTGGACCCGCCGCCCCACGCCCGCGCCGACTCCGACATCGTCTGCGACCTGGCCCGGCGCCTCGGCCGCGGAGCGTACTTCCCGTACCGCTCCCCGCGGGAAATCTTCGACGAATTGCGCGAGGCCTCCCGCGGTGGTATTGCTGATTACTATGGCATCACCTACGAAAAGATCGACCAGCAAATGGGCGTCTTCTGGCCCTGCCCCGCGCCCGATCATCCCGGCACGCCGCGCCTGATCGAAGGCGGAAGGTCGTTCTTCCCTGACGGCAAGTGCCGTTTCATCGCCACGGCATGGCGCGAGAGCGGCGACCCGGTCGGCCCCGATTTCCCCGTCTATCTCACCACCGGCCGCGTCGTCAGCCAGTATCTTTCCGGCACGCAGACGCGCCGCATCGGCGCGCTGGTCGATCAATACCCCGAGCCGCGCGTCGAGATCCATCCGCGCCTGGCCGAGGCGCACGGCATCGGCGAAGGCGACTGGGTCACCATCGCCACCCGCCGCTCCCAAATCACGCTGCGGGCCATGGTGGTGCGCACCATCCGCCCCGACACCGTCTTCATCCCCTACCACTGGCCGCACGACCGCAGCGCCAACCGCCTCACCCACCGCACGCTCGACCCGCACAGCAAGATTCCCGAGTTCAAGGTCTCCGCCTGCCGCCTCGCCAAAGCCGCCGGCCCGCCCGACTGGGCCCTCGCTCAGGCGGCCGGCTCTTCCGATAGCCGCGCAGCTTTCCCTATCGTCGGAGGGCGATCGTAATGTTCGGCATGGAATTTTACGTCGACCCTTCGCGCTGCATCGGCTGCGAATCGTGCCTGCAGGCGTGCGAGGAGTGCGAGACGCATCGCGGCCACTCCATGATCAATTTCGACTTCCTCGACCGGCCCCGCACCGTCCAGACCGCCGCCTACGTTTGCTGGCATTGCGACGACCCGACCTGCGCCCAGGTCTGCCCGGCCGACGCCATCAAGAAGGACGAGGACGGCGTGGTGCACTCTTCGCTCAAGCCGCGCTGCATCGCCTGCTCCAACTGCGTGCTGGCCTGCCCTTTCGGCATCCCCAAGATCTTCCCGCAGTACGAGCAGATGATGAAGTGCGACATGTGCTACGACCGCACGTCGGTGGGCAAGCGGCCCATGTGCGCCACGGTCTGTCCCAGCCAGGCGCTGGCCTACGTCACGCCCGAAGCCATCGCGGCGCGGCGCGAAAAGCCCTCCAACGTCTTCCACTTCGGCAATCAGCGCGTTACGACCAAGGTCTACATGATGCTGCCGGGCGAGCGCGACTCGCTCACGCTCGACGTGGCCGATTACATTTGGGAGGGCCAGCCATGAGGATATTCCGCCGCCCCAGCGCGGAGCCGCTCTGGGAGGATGAATTTTCCGTCCACACCGCCGACGAGCGCTACGTCAACCGCCGCCAGTTTTCGAAGTTCCTGATCCTCACCAGCCTCGGCATGTTCGCCGGCAATCTGTGGATACTGGTTCGTTCCTGGTTTCGCCGCTCGCCCCGTTACCCGGCGCAAGCGGTTATGCGGCTGGGAGAAATCCCCGTCGGCGAGGTGAAGCTGTTCAGCTACCCGGCCGCGGAGGACCGCTGCATTCTCATCCGCACCGGCGCCGATTCCTACGCCGCCTACAGCCAGAAGTGCACGCATCTTTCCTGCGCTGTGTATTACTCCAAGGCGGAAGACTGCCTGGAGTGCCCCTGCCACGAGGGCTACTTCTCGGTCCGCGACGGCCGGGTGCTCCAGGGCCCGCCGCCGCGCCCCCTGCCGCGCGTGGTGCTCGAGCGCCGCGGCGATCAGCTCGTCGCCGTCAGAATGGAGATCGGAGCGGAAACCTGATGCGCCCGCCGCAGCTTGCTTCGCAAAACCGCGGCCTCACCGCCATCGACGGGGCGATTGTTCTGATCGTGGTGCTGCTGATCGTGCAAATGTGGCTGGTGACAGCGACGCTCGAGTCGTTTCTGGACGGCCACGGCGACGTGGCGCTGCCGGCCGCCGTCATCTCGGGCCTGCTGTTCCTGGCCTGCTTCGCCCTCTACGCCTTCATCGCCCGCATCGACGCCGAGGTCCGCCGGCACGAGCGGTAAAGGTCCGGGCGCGGCGGCGCATTTACCGCCTGGTCTTGCGCGCCCGCGGCGGCGGCCCCGGGCGCTCCGCCATCAGCCACAGCCGGCCCCACTCCTCCATTTGCGTGCGCGTGTTTTTCCGCCCCGCAAACCACTGCTCGTGGCGAAAGTGAAACTGGTTCCCTTCCCCCTTGGCTTTTTCATCCAGGTCGCCCACCGCGATGTTGATCCCCATCAGCCGGTCACCCATCGACACGTCGTAGAACCGTCCCGGCGCCACCTCCAGGCACGGGTTGAAGCTCACCGCCCACTCGATGACGTACCCCTTGCCGCCCGGCTTCACCTTGGCCACGGCGTCCTGCGCGTGGCTTAGTATCCATTTCTGATAGGTATTCCAGGCCGCCTCCACCTGCCGCGGCTCGCCCTCGAGCAGCCCGCCTTTGCCCACCCCGCCCAGCCGCGACTTGGTCAGGTTGCAGACCATCTGCCACGAGCTGCCGTCGCCCCGCGCTCCCTCGCCGCCCCGCCAGGAGTTCGAGGCGTTGATCAGCAATTCCATCTCGTCGCCGAACCACGGGAAACCCCGCTGGCTCAACTCGTGCGCGAACCGGTTCTCTTCCGGCAGCCAGCGCGGCGTGTCGATGCCGTACAGCACATCATCGGTGACGTCGAAGGCGAAATACAGCCGCTGCCCGTCGTGCTTCACCCAGCCGCGCAGGGCGAGATCCTTGTCGCTCGTGACGGGAGAAAACTGCGCCGTCCAGTCCTGCACGCCGGTGAAGGTCACCGCATCGTCCCACTCCCCCGGGCTGATCACGCCGTCGAGCACCGGCGTCGATCCGCGATACGCCCGCAGCGTCTGCAGCGTGTTCCCCGCCTCGAGCGCGGCCGCTACGCCCGCCGCCAGCGCCAGCAGTCTCAGCAGTCCCATGCGCACAGTCTAGCTGAAAAAGTCCAACCACCGCTTGCTGACGCGCGCGGCTCGGAATCGGCCCTCGATGGTTGACCGAGCCGCGACCGCGAGGGAGTGGACCCAAGATCTTTTTCCGCAGCCTGCTAGACTTGCACCCGCCGCAAGGTCAGCAGCGTCAGATCGTCTTCGAACTTTTCGGAATCGTGGTACCGGCGAACGCCCCCCAACAACCCTTCCGAGAAATCGTGCAGCGAGAGGGGACGCGCCAGGCCGCAAGCGATGGTGTTGGCCAGTCGCAGAAAACCTTCAGCCGTAAATTCCGTGCGGTCAGGGGCCTTTACTTCCGTGAGCGCGTCGGAGAAGGCCATGACTACGTCCCCCGGCTCCAGCCCGATGCTGTACTCTCTATACATACCGTCGGCGGTGACGCCCAGTGGCAGTCCGCCTTCGCGCTCCGTGCCGAGCGTGCGCCACTCCCGCCCGTGGCCGCGCCACAGCAACATGCGCGGGTGCGCCGCGTAGGAATAATGGAACTGGCCCGTTTGCCGGTCGTAGTTGCCGACTGCCGCCGTGGTCAGGCGCAATGGCTCGCCCGCCGGCTGTACTTCCAGGAAGGTCTCGTTCAGCATGCCGAGCAGGTCGGCCGTATTCTGGACGTCGCGATACTGGTGCAGTAGTTTATGCAAGTGCGATGCGATCGCGCTCGCGCTGAATCCGTGGCCCACGGCGTCTGCCAGCACCATGCGCGCATAGCGCTGGTCGCCGCAGGAGAACAGGGCATAAAGGTCGCCGCCCCGGCGGCCTTCCGATGGCAGGGCGATCACGTCGCCCTCCAGGCCCGGCAATTTCACGTGGCGATGCGCCCGCTCGTTGCCGGCGTAGAGCTCCACTCAGCCAAATGGCTGCACCCCGCTAACGCCGCAATCGATGTCGCCGGTCATGGCAGCCAGAGTAACACGCGCTCCGGCCGCGCCGCCCAGCCCGTAATCCGTCCGTAAGCCCAGGCGCCCCCCGTGGTTGTTCGGCGAACCCAGTAGGAAGCGAGATTCGTGCTCGTACCGTGAAGGTGCTGCCGCTCCCTTGGTCACCGCTCCGAATCGGTCGGCTCCGAGCCGCGATCGAAAGGGCTTGTGAAGAAAACAAGTTGGCCGCGCATGCACGCGAATGGACGCCAATGGAATCCATCCTTTTCATTCGCGTTGATTCGCGTGCATTCGCGACCGGCAATTTTTTTCACAGCCCCGAAAGAGAGCGGTAGCTGGTGATGCTCCTTACGGACGGATCACGGCCAGCGCCGAAGTCGCGGCCTCCCATCCGCGCTATCATGAAAAGGAATGCACTCCTTCGTCCTCTACAACGACCGCATCATCGGCGCCGGCGACAAGGTTCTCTCGCCGGGCCAGGTTGGGCTGCTGGCCGGCTGGGGAGTGTTCACCACGCTGCGCATCTACGAGGGCGTGCCATTCGAGTTCGAGCGCCACTGGGCGCGGATGAGCAAAGATGCCAAGCTGCTGCGCGTCCCGTTCACGCAGGACCGCGAAGCAACGCGCCGCCTGCTGGTCGAACTGGTCCGCGCCAACCAAGCCGAAAACGCCGCCGCCCGCCTGTGCGTGGTGCGCAACCAGGGCGGCATCTGGCAAGGCCCCGGCATCTCGAGCGCCGCCGACCTGATCGCGCTGACCTCCGACCTCAAGCCCTGGGGACCCTCCATGCGCCTCACTGTCGCTCCGCAGGCCCGCCATGCCGCCTCCACTTTCGCCGGCGCGAAAATCCTCTCCTGGGCCAACAACCTCACCCTGGTTGAGGACGCGCAGAGCCGCGGCTTCGACGAAGTCATCCTGCTCAACGAGCGCGACGAAGTCTCCGAGTGCACTTCCTGCAACATCTTTGCCGTGAAGGACGGCCAGGCGTTCACGCCGCCGCTGTCCTCCGGCTGCCTGCCCGGCATCACGCGCCTGGTATTGCTGGAAGAGATCGGCGAGGCCGGGGAACGCGTGCTGCGCCTCGACGATCTTTTGGGCGCCGACGAAGTGTTCGTCACCTCGACCACCCGCGAGCTGCTGCCCATCTCGGAAATCGACGGCCGCCCGCTGCCGCTGGGGGGCCCGGTCCGCGCCCGCCTGCAGCAGGCTTTCAGCGATTACGTCCGCCGCTACGTCGGCTGGGTGGCGGGGGCAGGCGCGCGGCATCAGTGATGCGCGTTGTCCTGATCTCGACCTACGAAATGGGCCGCCAGCCGTTCGGCCTTGCTTCTCCCACGGCGTGGCTGGAGCGCGCCGGAGCCGAGGTCGCCTGCCTCGATCTCTCCCGCGAGCCGCTCGACGAAGACGCCATTCGCGCCGCCGGCCTGATCGCCTTCTACGTCCCCATGCACACCGCCACGCGCCTCGCCGCGCGGCTGGTTCCCCGCATCCGCCGCCTCAGCGCGGCCGCGCACCTCTGCTTCTACGGCCTCTACGCTCCGGCCAACGCCGAGTTCCTGCGCTCGCTCGGCGCCGCAACAATCCTCGGCGGCGAATTCGAGGCAGGCTTAGTCAGCCTCTACGAGCGGCTGTGCCAGAGCCGCGACGGCGGGCCCGGCCCTCAAGCTGAGCCGCTCATCTCACTCGATCGCCTCCGCTTCGTCGTGCCTGACCGCTCGCGCCTGGTCCCGCTCAACGAGTACGCCCGCCTCATCAGCACCGACGGCGCGCGCCGCGTCGTTGGTTATACCGAAGCCAGCCGCGGCTGCAAGCACCTCTGCCGCCATTGCCCCATCGTCCCGGTCTACCAGGGCGGCTTCCGCATCGTCGATCGCGACATCGTGCTCGAAGACATCCGCCGCCAGGTGGCCGCGGGCGCGAGCCACATCACTTTCGGGGACCCCGACTTTTTCAACGGCGCCGGCCACGCCATTGCCATCGTCCGCCGCCTGCACGAAGAGTTCCCGTCGCTCACCTACGACGCGACCATCAAGATCGAGCACCTGCTCGAGCACCGCCAGCACCTCGCCACGCTGCGCTCGACCGGCTGCCTGTTTGTCACGAGCGCCGTCGAATCGATTGACGACCGCGTCCTCGCCCTGCTCGATAAAGGCCACACCCGCGCCGGTTTTCTCGAAGCTCTCGGCCTCTGCCGCGCCGCCGGCCTTACGCTCGCCCCGACCTTCGTTGCGTTCACTCAGTGGACCACGCTCGAGGGCTACCGCGAGCTGCTGGCGCTGCTCGCCGCCGAAGACCTGATCCCCAACGTCGCGCCGATCCAGCTCGCCATCCGCCTGCTGATTCCCGCCGGCTCGCGCCTGCTCGAGCTGCCCGAAGTGCTCGCGCTGGTGGGCGCGTTCGACTCCGAAGC
>DASQHK010000178.1:0-6285 GCA_035632135.1 Bryobacterales bacterium | reverse complement strand
AGTGCTGGGACAGCCCAGCCTCGCCGATAACTTGCTAGCGCCGAATCGCGTCAACTTCGTGCAAACGCTGATCGCGCAAAAAACCGCCGAGAGCTACCGCTTCTATTACATGGCCGGCTATCTGACGCGCGGCATCGTGTTCCAGTCGCTGACCGGCGAGCTTAACCGGTGGGAGCGCGTCACGCCGCAGGCCACTTTCTCGACCGCCCGCGTTCTGCGCGAGCAGGCGCTGATCAGCCAGCTCGGCCTGAACCAATCGCGGGCCGACCTGGAAGGGGGCGTCACCGTGCAAATTACTAAGACCTGGGGCGTCTTCGCCATGGCCGGCCGCAGCCTCGGCCGGACAGATCTGAACACCAGCAACTACCAGCTCAGCGGAGGAATGACCTTTAATTTACGGCTGTGGGGAGAACGATGAAGAAGACCTGCTTGCTTGCGGCCTTCCTTCTCGGGGCCGCCTCGCTTCCTGCACAAGGCGTGGCGTACGTGGTGGACAACACGGGCGGCCGGGTGCAGGTGATCGATCTCGGTTTGCGCAGCGTGCTTGCGACCATCGCGACCGGCGCGGAGCCGAGCGAAATTCTTATCCTGCCCAACAACCGGTTTGCTTTCGTCTCGGCCCAGTCCGGCAGCATCTCCATGCTCGACCTGCAGACCAACCGGGGCATCGCCACGATCTTCGCCGGACAGGCGCCGGGGGCTCTGGTTTCCTCGCCCGACGGCAGCTTGCTTTACGTGGCTAACGAAGGCAGCAACGACGTGACCGTCATCGACATCGCCCAGCGCAAAGCCGTGGCCACCATTCCCGTCGGCGCGACGCCCGTCGACCTGGAGATTTCTCCGGACGGCCACTTCGTTTACGCCGTGAACCAGGACGATGTCCCCGGCACGATCAGTGTGATCGACACCAGCCTCAACCTCTTCCGCGTCGCCAAAACTCTCACTGTCGGCAACGCGCCGCAGCAGCTCGCCATCGCGCCCGACGGCAAAACGGCCTACGTACCCAACCGCGGCTCCGGCACGCTCTCAATCGTGGACCTCGCGCAGAACGTGGTGGTCGGGACTGTGACGGTCGGCGCCGGGCCTTCCAGCGTGGCGTTTTCCCCCGATGGCCGCCGCGTCTATTCGGTCAACCAGAGTGCCGGCAGCGTCTCGGTGATCGACGCCCAGAATCGGAGCGTCATCACGCAGATCGCGGTGGGGCCGCAGCCGGCGGCCATGGCCATCACCTCCGATTCGGCTTTCGCGTACGTCACGAACCAGGGATCGAGCACGGTCAGCGTGCTCAATCTGACCTCCAACACCAACGAAGACACGGTTCAGGTTGGCAGCGAGCCGTTCGATGTGCAGCTCGATCCGAACGAGGATTTCGTCTACGTGACCAACATCCGCTCGGGAACCGTCAGCGTCATCGACACGAACACCGACGCTGTCGTTTCTACCATCGCTGTCGGCGGCGCGCCGGTGCAGTTCGCGTTCCTGAACGCGCCCACGCTGCTCCAGATCCTGCCCAACCCGGCGCCGGTCGGCAGCCAGATTACGCTGAAGGGCGAAGGCTTCTTGCAGAGTTCGACCGTGCACTTTGTGACCGCGACTCAGACTGTCACCCAGCCGGCCACTTTCGTTGACAGCGAGACGCTGCAAGTCACAGTGCCCTCTTTCAGCGGCACGACGGCGACGGTTTCGGTGTTCAACCCCGACGACGATTCTTCCGAAGAGCTTAGCTTTCAGGTTGGGGCCCCGGGGTCCGGGCCGGTGATCTCGCCGGGTGGCGTAGTGGAAGGGGCCGGCTTCCAGCCGGCGCCGTATCCGATCAGCGGCGGCGCGATTGTCTCCGTGTTCGGGACCTTCCCCGGCGTCACGCCGCAGCAGGCGTCGACCTTCCCCCTGCTTACCACGCTCGGCGGCGCCTCGGTCACCTTCAACGGGCTGCCGGCACCGCTCATCTATGCCAGCTCGAGCCAGATCAACCTGGTCGCCCCGACGCGGCTGTTCGGCCTGTCCAGTGCGCAGGTGGCGGTTTCCGTCGGCAGTTCCACCAGCGCTCCTGTGACTGTTGCCGTCGCGCCGGCGGGGCCGGGCATTTTCATCAGCGATCCAACCACCGGCACGGGCGCCTTCGAGCACCTGGACGGGTCGCTGGTGACCTCTTCGAGCCCCGTGCATCGCGGCGAAACCGTGGAGATGTTCCTCACCGGCATGGGCGACACGAGCCCCCGGCCGGGGGACGGCCAGCCGGCCCCCAGTAATCAGTTTTCGCAAACGCTCCTCACGCCCACCGTTTTGGTAAACGGCCTCGCCGCCGCCAGCGTGCGCTTCAGCGGTCTCGCCCCCGGCTTCAGCGGCCTCTACCAGATCAACTTCGACGTGCCGCAGTCGGCGCCCTCGGGGAGCGTAAGCGTCAACGTCGCCGCCGCTGGACATATCAGCAATACCGTCAAGCTGGCGGTCCAGTAGTGTATTCCAACGTCATCCTCGATGCGCTGTTCGTCGTGGCAGTGACGCTGATCTGGTTCATGCTGGCCTACCAGACGCTGCTTTTTTTTCTTGGCCACCACTATTACCGGATGACGCGGCGGCCGGGAAGCGTCCCAACGCTTGTGTCCGACGATCTGCTGCCGGCGGTTTCCGTTCTGGTGCCCTGCCACAACGAGGAGCGCGTGATCGCCCACACGCTCGAGGCGATGCTGGCCCTGGATTATCCGGCGGAGAAGATCGAAATTCTGGCCATCAACGACGGCAGCACGGACCGCACGGCTGCGATCGCCCGGGAGTTCACAGACCCGCGGCTCCGCGTGCTCGAGGTGCCGCCGGCCCTGGCGGCGCGAGGCAAGGCCGCCGCGCTCAACTTCGCATTGCGCGAGGCGCAGCACCCGGTACTCGCCGTTTACGACGCCGACAACACGCCCGAGCCCGGCGCGCTGCGGCCGCTCGTCGCGCAGCTTATGGCTGATCCGAAGCTGGGGGCGGCCATCGGCGTCTATCGCGCCATCAACCGCAAGCGCGCGCTGCTCACGCGCTTCCTCAACATCGAAGGCATCGGCTTTCAGTGGATCCTGCAGGCCGGCCGCTGGATGCTGATGCGCCTGGTGACGCTGCCCGGCACCAATTACGTGATTTACCGGCGCCTGGCCGCTTCGCTCGGCGGCTGGGACGAGGCGGCGCTCACCGAAGACGCCGAGCTGACCCTGCGCGTTTACCAAGCCGGCTACCAGGTGCAGTTCGTGCCCGCGTCGGTGAGCTGGGAGCAGGAACCGGAGACGCTGCGGGTGTGGTTCCGCCAGCGCCACCGCTGGGTGCGCGGCTACAACTACCTGTTCCGCAAATACGCCGGCGCGCTGCTGCGCCTGCGCCCGCGACGCATCGGCCTGGAATTGCTCTATTCCCTGTCGCTCTACTACGCGTTTTTTCTGGCGACGGTGATTTCCGACGTGCTGTTTGTGCTGAGCGCCGCCGGCCTGATCCGCATCGCAGTTCCCGGGCCCTACAGCGTGGTCTGGTTGTTTGCCTACGTAACGTTTGTGCTGCAACTGGTGATTGCCCTTGCTTGTGAGGAAGGTGAAGACACAGCCCTCAACATATTGCTGAGCATGGTGATGTACTTCACGTACTGTCAGCTCTGGATTCCGGTGGTGGCGCGGGCCTTCTATGACGACTTCATCGCCCACCGCGCGTTCAAATGGGTCAAGACGGAGCGCTACGAGGCGGGTAGCCGGCAGTAGCAGGGGCCGGGCCGCCGGCGACCAACAGCAACGCGCCGAGCAGCATCAGCGCCCCGGCGCAGCTAAATGAAACGGCGGGGGAGACGGCGGTCCAGAGGGTTCCCACCAGGACGCTGGCTCCCAGGTCGCCGAAGCCGTTGACGGCGCCCATCAGGCCGTAAGCGGCGCCGCGCTTTTCGGGCGCCACGAGGTCGGCAGGGATGGCGCCTTCGAGCGCGTCCTCGGCGGCGATGTAAACGCCGGCGACAACGAACACGCCAGCGAGGGCGGCGAGATTGGAAACCCGAAACAGGAAGAGAGCGGCGGCGCTGAAAGCGGTGAGGGCACCGACGCCATAGCCGGCGGCCAGCAGCGGCGGCTTCTCGGTACGGTCGGCGAGAGCGCCGATGGGGTAGGAGGCGGCGGCGTAAACGACGTTGCGCAGCACATAGAGCAGCGCGGCGAGCTGAGCGGCGCGGACGGCGCCGTGCGCGGGTGCGAGCAGAGTGGCCGCCGCCAGGATCAGCAGGGTGTGGGAAAAGTCTCCCAGGCCGAACAGGCCGACGCCGCGCAGGAAGCGGCGGTAGGCGGCCGGCAAGTCGCGCATAGCTCCCCAGAAGCGAAGGCGGCGCTGGGGCGGCTTGCGAGACTCCTGTACCAGCAGGACAAACGCGGCGACCGAGGCAAGGCCGGGGAGGAGTGAGACAACGAACACGACGCGGAACGGAGCGGAGGGAGAAGGCGCGGGGAGCGCCGCGAGCAGCCCCACGCCGAGGAGCGGGCCGACCACCGCGCCGACCGTATCGGCGGCGCGATGCAGGCCGAAGGCTTTGCCCCGCGCCTGCGGATCGATCGATTCCGCCAGCATGGCGTCGCGCAGCGGGCCGCGAATTCCCTTCCCCAGCCAGCCCACCACGCGCCCCGCCAGCACCAGCGGCCAGGCCAGGGCCAGCGCAAACACAGACATCGCCGTGCCAGTTAGAAAGTAGCCGATCGCGACGATGCTTTTGCGATGGCCGAGGCGGTCGGAATACCAGCCGGCGCCAAGCTTGACGAAGCTCGCCGTGGCGTCGGCCACGCCCTCAATCCACCCCAGTGCGCCGGCGGCGACGCCGATCGCGGTCAGGAAGCCGGGCAACACGGCGATGATCATCTCGTAGCAGGCGTCGGCAAGAAGGCTGGTCAGCGCCATGCCAGCGACGTTACGGTTGAGCCACGACGGCTGCGCGGCGGCCATGGTGGTATCATACGCGGTTATGAAAAATCGTTTGTTGCGGGGCGTCCTCTTACTGGGCGTTGTATTGCTGACTTTGGGCGGGGCGGGCCTCCCGGCGCAGGTTACAGTGTTGAAGAATGCCGGCCTGATCGACGGCACGGGCCGCCCGCTACAGCGCGGTGTTTCCATCGTCATTTCTGGCGGGCGGATTCGCCAGATTGGCCCGGCGGCGCAGGTGAAGGCGCCGCGCGGCGCGAACGTGGTGGATCTCACCGGCAAGACGGTCATGCCGGGCATCATGAACCTGCACGGCCACCTGGGGCTGGTCGAGGTGAAGGGGATCAAGCAGGACCGGGCGTATTTCACGCGCGACAACATCGAAGCGCAGCTTCGCAACTACGCGTCCTTTGGCGTGACCACGATGGTCGACATGGGCTCGGACGTCGATCCGCAGATCGTGTTGCGGATTCGCGACGAGGAGCGCGAGGGGCGGCTGAACGGCATGGCGCGCGTGTTTACGGCGGGCCGCGGTTTCACCTGCCCGGGCGGCTACCCGGCGGTGCTGCCCGGCAATAAGGGCATTCCGTTCGAAGTGTCGAGCGCGGACGAGGCGCGAATGCATGTGGACGAGCTGGCCAAGATGCGCGTCGACCTGGTCAAGATGTGGGTGGACGACGAACTGGGGCGTTATCCGAAGATCTCGCCGCAGGTTTACAGCGCGATCATCGATGAGGCGCACAAGCGCCATCTCAAGGCTGCGGCGCACCTGTTTTACCTGGCCGACGCCAAGCGGCTGCTGGAGGCGGGGCTCGATGCCATGGCCCACAGCGTGCGCGACCAGGGCGTGGACGATGATCTGATCGCCAGGCTCAAGCGGAACAACGCCACGGCGATCCCCACGCTGGCGCGCGAGCAATCGGTCTTCGTGTGGGCCAATCACCCGGCGTTTCTCGGCGATCCGTTCTTCGAGCGAGCCGTCTCGCCGGAAAGCCTGGCTACGCTCAAGAGCGCCGCGTATGTTGACCGGATGAGAAGCAACCCGGACTTCTCCAAATACCCGGGGTTTTTTGCCACCGCTTCGCGCAATCTCAAACGGCTGAGCGACGCCGGCGTGCGGATCGGGTTCGGCACCGACACCGGGCCCCCGGGCCGCATCCAGGGCTTCTTCGAGCACTGGGAAATGGAGCTGATGGTGAAGGCAGGGCTGACGCCCATGCAGGCGATCGAAGCGGCGAGCAAGAATGCGGCGGAGTACCTGGGCGTTTCGCGCGATTTCGGCACGCTCGAAAAGGGCAAGCACGCCGACCTCCTCGTGCTCGACAAGAGCCCCCTGGATGATATTCGTAATACTCGGACGATTGCAGCGGT
>DASQHK010000177.1:0-7375 GCA_035632135.1 Bryobacterales bacterium | reverse complement strand
GCCACCATGCGCCGGCAAATCCTCAACGCCGCGGACGCGGGCGAGGGCGACGGGATTGCCAACGCGCTACGCCGCCAGATGGACGCCGAGCCCGACAATATCGCACTGCGCCTGGAGCTGGCCGCGCATTACGGGCAGATCGGTCTTCCCGAGCTGCAGATGGAGCACCTGCGCGTGGCCGTGGAACGCTTCCCCGATTCCCGCGCCGCCCAGGTGGCCCTGGCCGAAGCGCTGCGGGGGGCGAAGCTGCCGCGCCGGGCCGCCGAGAAGCTTCAGGCTTTCGCCGATGACCATCCGGCGGCCGCGGACGCCGGAGTGTATGACGAGCTGGGCATCTGCCACGATGACGCGGGGGAGTGGAAGGCGGGCGAGCAGGCCTATCGCCGGGCTCTCGATCTGGCGCCACACGCCGATTATCTGCATAACAATTTAGGGTATAACCTGCTCCAGCAGGGGCGGCTCCCGGAGGCCATCCGCGAGTTCCGGCAGTCGCTGAAAACGAACCCCAACTCGGCAGTGGCGCACAATAACCTCGGCCTGGCTCTGGCGCGGGCTTCGTTGCAGGATCCGCACATCAGCATCAACGAGGCCCTGAAGCACTTTGAAAACGTCAGCGACGCCGCTACCGCCTACAACAACCTGGCCGCGGCGCTGATGGAGCAGAGCCGCTACGACGATAGCCGCCGCTTGCTGCAGTCGGCTCTGGATTACAATCGCTCCAATGCCGCAGCGCTGGCCAACCTGCGGCTTCTGGAAGAGCTGGACGGCAAGCCGGCGCAGCTAAGATTGCGCCAGCAAGCGCACGTGTGGCGCTGGCCGGTGACTTTTCTCAAGATGGTTGTGGGAGCCGGGCCGAGGGCCGGCGAAACCCAGCCGGGGGGAGCGCCGCCTTCCGCCTCGGGGGCCCCGCCGGCAGGTAATCCGAGCGCATCGAACGGCGCTTCGCCAGCGCAGGTGAAGGATCATAACGGCATGGCTCGCTAGTTCTTTGAAGCCGCGACCGTGCTGCAAAGGAGAAGGTGAGATGAAGCAATTGCTATGGACCTTCCTTCGAGATGAGGAGGGTCAGGACCTGGTGGAATATGCTCTGATTGTGGCTACGGTCGGCCTGGTGCTCATCACCGCCGTGAACAACCTTTCGCAGGGCATCGTCAGCCTCTACGAAAGCATGACCGGCGACCTGGCTAGCATCGGACAGACCGGGCAGTAACGGCGGCGCGCGGCGCAATGACGGCTGGCGGTCCGTGGTCCGCCGTGTTGGCTCCGTGGACCTGGCCGCAAGCCGCCAACCGCGCGCATTAAGCCCTATGGCCGCTACCACCCGTTGCCGGCTGCAAGCCGCCAGCCACGAACTCCGCGTGGCCGGGGTCGAGGCGCGCGCCTGGGCACCTGACATCGCTGGTGTCGCAGCGCTGGTGACCTTTCTCTACGTGCTGTTTCTCTTCCAGGGCTACACGCGCCTGTTTCACGATTCCGACGCCGGATGGCACATCCGCAGCGGCGAGCAGATCATCCAAACGCTCCGGCTGCCGGCTCGCGATCCTTACTCCTTTTCCAAAGCCGGCCAGCCGTGGATAAACTGGGAGTGGCTGGCGGACGTGACTTCAGCAGCGGCCTGGCGGGCGGCGGGCCTGGCCGGCGTGGCGGCGCTATTCTCTCTCGCCATCGCCGCGGCCGTTTGGCTCTGGTTCGGGCTGCACTGGAAACTAGGAAGCAATTTCCTGCTTGCGTGCGCGCTGGCGGTTCCTCTGCTGGGCACAATCAATCTGCACTGGCTGGCCCGGCCGCACATTTTCAGTTGGATATTGATGATAGGCGCATTGTGGTGGGCGGAAAGCGAGCCCTCGAACGGCAAGCTTGTTCTCTACGCGGCGCTCGCGGCGGTGTGGGCCAATGTGCACGCGAGCTTTCTGTTTGCGCCGTTTCTGGCGCTGCTCTATGCTGTGTCGCGCCTCCTGCGGCCGCTTATCTGGAAGCTCGACCGTAGCGAGGAATGGAAAGCGGCGTGCTATTACCTGGGCGCTGCGGCCCTCGCGGCCCTGGCCGGCCTTGCGAATCCTTACGGCTGGAACCTGCACCGCCACATCTTTCAATATCTGACGAATTCTGAGCTGCTCGCCGCGGTGGGCGAATTTCAGAGCTTCGACTTTCACGCCGCCGGCGCCGGGGAAATCCTGCTCGCGCTGGGCGTTGCTGCCGCGGGCACGGTTCTGGCGCTGGCTTACCGCCGGCTGGATCACTTCTTGTTAGGCGCGGCGCTGCTGGCTCTGGCGCTGCGCTCAGCCCGCGGCTTGCCGGTCGTGGCGCTGCTTCTTCTGCCGATTGCCGGCGCTCATCTGACTACGCTGTGGAAGCAACTGGGCGAATCGAGTTCCCTCGAACCGGCCCTGGCCCGATGGCTCGCGCAAGCCGCGAGTTACGGCGAGCGCCTGGGAGAGATCGACCGCCGCGCTGCGCGTCTGTGGATCGCGCCGGCGCTGCTGGCGGCGTGCGCCCTGAGTCTCCCCTGGCTTTCCACGCGGGCGGGCTTTCCAGCTTCCGAGTTTCCAGTGTCCGCCGCCGCGCAGCTTGAACCATTAGCCCCGGAATTGTTTCAAGGCAGCGGGCGCCTGCTCGCCCCCGACAAGTTCGGAGGCTACCTCATCTACCGGTTCGATGGCCGGCTGAAGGTGTTTTTCGACGGCCGCAGTGATTTTTACGGCAGCGATTTTCTGCGCGACTGGCGCCGGCTGGCGCAGGTGCGTCCGGGCTGGGAGGACCAGGTGAGGCGTTTCGGCTTCACCCACGCGCTGCTGCCCAACGATTACTCGCTGGTGGACGCTCTGGAGCGCGCCGGCTGGGTGGTCCTTTATCGTGACGGGACGGCGACACTGCTGAAATGCAAAGCTTGATCGCCCAGTACGCGCTGGGCGCAGTAGTCATAACAGGCGCGGCCACGGATTTGCAGCGGGGGAAAATCCCCAACTGGCTGACGCTGCCCGCCATGGCCGCCGGCCTGGTTATCAATGCAGTGGCCGGGCTGGGACTGGGGCCGGCGGTGTGGGGGATGCTGGCCGGGCTGGCGGTCTACTTTGTGTTTTTTGCGGTAGGCTTCCGCGGCGCCGGCGATGGCAAGCTGATGGGAGCCGTGGGCGCGTTTGTGGGCTGGCCGCACATCGCGACGGTCATGGTGGTGGTGGCGCTGGTGGGCGGCGTGGCGGCGGTGGCCGTCGCCTGGCGGAGAGGCACGCTCACCGAGGTGGTGCGAGGCGCCGGCGGCTTGCTGGCCGATATGCTGCGGCTGCGCTGGCGCGAGGTCAAGGAACAGAGCGACTTTCGCCGCGCGCCGGGTCTCCTGCGGATGCCACACGGCCCGGTGATCGCCGCCGGCACGCTAATGTTTTTGCTGCTTTTCCCGAGGTGAAGCGACGTGGACCGCAAACGAGTGACGGTCATCTTCGTGGTGGCCTGGGTGTCGGCGGCGCTGCTGAGCTGGTTCCTCTATAAGAGCACCCGCGGGCCGCAGCGCGAGCGCTTGCTGACGGTGGCCGCTGCCAGCCGGAACCTGACAGCGGGCACGCTGCTGAAGGACTCCGACGTAAAGATGATCCACATTCGCGAACAGGACGCGCCAAAGATCGTGCTGCAGCGCAAGGACCAGGCCGTCAACCGCGCCCTGCTGGTGGATGCAGCCGCTAACGAGCCGTTGCTCGATCAGAAGCTGGCCCGGCGGACCGGCACGGAAGGCATCGCCGCGACCATCGAGGAAGGCAAGCGCGCGGTCGCGGTGCGCATCGATCCCGCCAGCGGCGTAGGCGAACTGCTCGAGCCGAACGCCCGCGTGGACGTGCTGTTCACCAGACCGGGCAAAATGTCCGAAGCGATTACGACGACCATCTTGCAAGACGTCAGGGTGCTCTCCGTGGGGCACAAGGTGCGGCCCGGGGAAAAAGTAGATCCGAAAGCGCCGCGGCTGCCGGTAGTCACGCTGCTGGTTTCGCCGCAAGACGCGGAGAAGCTCGAGCTGGCCAAGAACGAGGGAAAGATCAGCCTGGTGATGCGCAATCCAGCCGACTCGCAGAACCTGAAGCAGACCGGGCCGGTGACGGCCGATGTGCTCGATCCGCAAGCGCTGACGCGCGCCGAGATGGAGCGCCGCCGCGCCCGGCGGCTTTCCCGGCTCGGTACCGATGAGCCCGGCCTCGGCAGCGGCGCGGACGACTCGCCTGACCTGAAGCGCAAGAAGCCCGAGCCGCCGCCACCGAAGTCAACCGTCGATGTGTTCCGCGGCGGAAAGCACACCCAGGAAGTGTTTCGATGAGGGGCAAGACTTCGTGCCGATATTCTTGCCTTCTCGCCTCAATGTTGTGGCTCTGGCCCAGTCTCTCGTCCGCGCAGACCGAGCCGGCCACCAACCTGCATCTGACAGTCGGAAGGGGCCAGTTGTTGCAGTTCGAGCGCGACGTCACGAAGCTTTCCATCTCGGAGCCCACCATCGCCGACGCCGTGGTGATCTCGCCGCGCGAGATTGTGGTGAACGCCAAGGGCGCCGGCAACACCACCTTGCTCGTTTGGGAAGAAGGCTCTCCGCCGAAGCGCTATGAGATCGGCGTCGGCCTCGACCTCAGCCAGGTCGAGAATGAGCTGCGGGCCGCTTTTCCGCAAGCGGGTATTCATGTCAGCGGCAACGAGAACCGCCTGATCCTGACCGGCCACCTCAAGGATCCCGAGCAGGCCAAGCAGGCCGCGGCGATCGCTTCGGCGCGCGGCAAGGAAGTGATCAATCTGATCACCATCCCGCCGCCGGGCAAGCCGCGCCAGATTCTGCTGCAAGTCAAGTTCGCCACCATCGACCGCACGGCGCTCTCTGCCGTCGGTTTCAATCTTCTCAGCAACAACAGCAAGACTATCGGTTCCATCAGCACGCAGCAGTTCGGCAATCCGCGCTTCAGCGACCTCACCTTTCAGAACCAGAACCTGACCAGCCCCACGATCAACCTTACCGACATTCTGAACATTTTCGCTTTTCGCCCGGATTTGAACATCGGCGCCACCATCCGCTTGTTGCAATCGCGCAACCTGCTCGAGATTCTGGCCGAGCCGAACCTGCTGGTGATGGAGAACAAAGAGGCCAGCTTCCTGGCGGGCGGCGAGTTCCCCTTTCCGGTGGTCAGCAGCACGCCCGTCGCCGGCAATGTCGCGCCGGTCGTTACCGTGCGTTTCAAGGAATTCGGCGTGCGTCTCAATTTTGCGCCGGTCCTCACGGCCGATGGGGGCATCGACATGAAGGTGGCGCCGGAGGTGAGCGCCCTCGATTTCTCCAATGCCCTCACCCTCCAGGGATTTCAGATTCCCGCCCTCAGCACGCGCCGCGCGGAGACCGAAGTGCTGCTCAACGAGGGCGAGAGCTTCGCCATCGCCGGCTTGATCGACAACCGGGTCCAGCAGACCTTGAACCGGCTGCCGGGCCTGGGCGATCTGCCCATCATCGGCCGCCTGTTCCGCAGCTCGTCGACCAATAAGACCAACGACGAACTTCTGGTGGTCGTCACGCCTTATATCGTCAAGCCGCTCGCTCCGGGCCAGAGCGCCAAGCTGCCGGAGTTCCCGATAAACCCGGTGATCTCGCCGGACAAGCAGAAGGACGCCCAGCCGAGCCCCCAGCCCGAGTTCGTCGGCCCGCGCGGCCACCAGGAGCCGCAGAAGTGAGGTGCGCCGGCGGCATCTCGATGCGCTCTGGCCGGCGGTCCTGGGAAGCGGGGCAGGCTCTGGTCATCACGATGGTTCTGCTGGTTTTCGTGCTGTTCGCGTTCCTGGGCTTCGCCGTCGATCTCGGCCGGCTCTACCTCATCAAAGGCGAGTTGCACACGGCCGCGGAAACCTTCGCCCTGGCCGCGGCCAACCAATTGATCGGCACCAACAGCGCCGATACGGCTGCCGCGACCGCCATCAGCACTGCCCAGAACGCCGACGACAGCGGCGACAACCGTTACAACTTCGCCGGCACCCAGATCGGCTCGAGCGGCCATCTCACCAGCGAGATCGAAGACCCGCAGATCTTCTCCACGTACAACGACGCCACTTCCGGCGACTCCGGGGCGACCTCTGACGCCGCCAGCGCCCGCTACGCCCGCATCATCGTCCGCGCCGACGCTCCGCTCACCTTCTGGCAATTCCTGCCGGTAGCCCGATCGGGCATCACGTCGATCGAAACGTCCGCCGTCGCCGGCATCAGCGCGCCGCTGTGCACCGTATGCGGCGCGCCGCCGCTGGCCATCGTCCAGCGCGACCCCAACGACGCCACCGACTTTGGCTTTCTGCAAGGCCAGAAGTACACGTTCTACATCCAGTGCACCGGCGCGCCGCCGACCGCCCTGGCGGGGGCTCCGAGCGATATACAGTACACACTGCTCAACCGCGCCCTCGAAGATTCGAGCGATCCCGACCAGCAGATTTTCGAGCTGCTGGCGGGCGGCATCCCTGCGCCATCGTTTCCCGTTTCCGGCGACAGCAATCTGGCCTGTCCCACCATCGGCACTACCGAGCTGCGGCTGCCGACGGTCAGCGTCGCCGCCTGTACCGCTGCCCAGCGCGGAACGGATGCCCGTGACGCGCTCTGCGGCTTGAACGCGCGCCTCGACCCGGCGCCCAACCCGGCCTGCTCCCCCATCACCGACGTGGATACGCTGATCCAGTCGTTCCCGCCCGACACCGACATCGACAGCCACGACGACTACACCGACTACGCCGGCAACGGCCGCCGCATCCTCACTGTGGCCATCGTGGACACGATTCCCTTTGCTGTGACGGGGACTATGAACGTGCTCGGTTTCCGGCAGTTTCTGCTCGAGCCCAACCCCGATGCGACCGAGCTGAACCCCATCGATCCGGTCGGCCGCTTCGTCGCCCTCTACATCGGCAGCCCCGCGCCGGTCCCGCAAGGGCAGTTCGGCGCCTGCGGGGTAACCACAGGGCCGGGAAAGGTGGTGCTGCACCAATGAGCACCTGCTCCATCCGGCGCCGCCGCGACAGCATGTCCATCGAGACGCTGGCGCTGATCCCGGCGCTGGCCTTGCTGCTGGTCGGGGGTATCGAGTTCGGCAAGATCGCCCTCACCTATTATCAATTACAAAAGGCGCTGCGCGGAGCGGCGCGCATGCTCAGCGTGCTGCGCGGCGCGAATTTCTGCGATTCGACCGACCCGCAGATCGACGCCATCAAGAACTTCATCGTCTACGGCCCCGGCGGCAACACAGCCGACCCGATCGTCCAGGGCCTGACCCCCGACGCCATCACCGTCACGCCGGAGCGGCTCGATGCGGACACCGGCTCTATTGGAGCCTGCGATTGCAGCGGCGCGAGCGGTTGCCTGGCGAGCGACGGCGGGCGCGCCCCG